>NZ_JAOWHD010000043.1:0-53774 GCF_030332785.1 Citrobacter sp. Cpo069 | reverse complement strand
TGGAGGCGCATTATAGGGAGTTTCCTGCGGCCCGCAACCCTTAAATGACAGAAAAATGACTGACTGCTGCATTCCACAGCAAAACCCCGCCTTATACCCATTTACACACAGAGTTATCCACAATCGTAAGGAAATTATCTGTAAGCGTCCCTAAAAAGGGAGAGAATCGGTATGAAAACCTCTATATAGAAAGAAATTCACTCTACGCTATATAAAGAAGAAGGACTGACAACTTAAGCGCCATAATCCCTACCACCTTTGAATTACGCACCCCATCAGGCAATAATACCCGCACAAACCGTGATTTCAGGACCGTGATGAGATACTCCCTGCAACGTACTGCTATACGTAAACGCCCGATGAAGCTTGGCACCACCGTGATCCTCATGGTTAGTGCAGTACTCTTCTCCGTGCTGCTTGTCGTTCATCTGATTTATTTCTCGCAGATCAGCAACATGACGCGCGATGCATTAGCGAGTAAAGCGCTTGCGGTCGCGCGAACGCTAGCCAACTCTCCGGAGATCCGCCAGGGACTAATGAAAAAGCCCGAGGAAAGCGGCATTCAGGCGATTGCCCAGGCGGTGAATAAGAGCAACGACTTTTTGTTCATCGTCGTCACTGATATGCAAAGCATTCGTTACTCCCATCCCGAAGCGCAGCGAATCGGTCAGCCATTTAAAGGTGATGACATATTGCTGGCCCTGCAGGGTAAAGAGAATGTCGCCATTAATCGCGGATTCCTGGCTAAAGCTCTACGTGTATTTACTCCTATCTATGACGAACATCACCGGCAGATTGGCGTCGTGTCGATCGGCCTTGAGCTAAGCCGGGTGACTGAGCAGATCAATAACAGCCGCGGCAGCATCATCTGGTCAATCTTATTTGGCGTACTGGTTGGACTGCTCGGTACATGGGTATTTGTCAAAGTCCTCAAGCGCATTCTGTTTGGCCTGGAGCCTTATGAAATCTCCAATCTGTTCGAACAACGCCAGGCGATGCTGCACTCTATAAAGGAAGGTGTTATTGCCGTTGACGAATGCGGTGAAGTGACCCTGATTAACCAGGCTGCGCAGGAGCTGCTGGATTATCACAAATCACAAGATGATGCCCAGCTCTCCACACTCAGCCATGCGTGGTCACAGGTGGTCGATTTTTCACAGGTACTACATGACGGAACGCCGCGCCGCGATGAAGAGATCATGGTGAAGGATCGGCTACTCTTAATTAACACGGTCCCGGTACTCAGCAACGGTAAAATCATCGGTGCCATTTCAACATTCAGAGATAAGACAGAAGTCCGAAAACTAATGCAACGTCTGGATGGTATGGTCAACTATGCCGACGCACTTCGTGAACGATCCCACGAATTCATGAATAAATTGCACGTGATTCTGGGATTATTGCATCTGAAAAGTTATAAGCAGCTTGAAAATTACATCCTGAAGACCGCGAACAATTATCAGGAAGAAATTGGCTCACTGTTAGGAAAAATAAAATCACCGGTGATCGCAGGATTTTTACTCAGTAAGATTAATCGCACATCTGATTTAGGCCATAGTCTGGTCATTAGCAATGAAAGCCAGTTACCGGAAAATAGCAACGAAGATCAGGTGGCGGTGCTGATTACCGTTCTGGGGAATCTGATTGAAAACGCCCTGGAAGCGCTAGGTCAAGAACCTGGTGGTGAGATCAGCGTATCCTTGCATTATCGACACGGCTGGTTGCATTGCGAAGTGAATGACGATGGTCCGGGGATTGCCCCCGAAAACATTGAGCACATCTTTGAGAAGGGCGTTTCGTCAAAAGGAACCGAACGGGGCGTTGGTTTAGCGCTTGTTAAACAACAGGTTGAAAACGTTGGCGGTAATATTTCCGTCGAGTCTGAACCTGGGATCTTCACCCAATTTTTTGTACAGTTACCGTGGAATGGTGAGAGGGCCAGCAGATGATCAATGTCTTAATTGTCGATGACGATGCAATGGTAGCGGAATTAAACCGCCGTTATGTCGCGCAACTCTCCGGTTTTCACTGCTGCGGCACAGCCTCCACGCTGGAGAAAGCAAAAGAGATAATCTTTCATAGCGGTCATCATATCGATCTGATTTTGCTAGATATTTATATGCAAAAAGAAAACGGTCTGGACCTGCTGCCGGTTCTGCACAGCGAAGGTTGCAAGTGTGATGTCATCGTCATCTCTTCCGCCGCTGATGCCACCACCATCAAAGATTCACTTCACTACGGTGTTGTTGACTACCTGATCAAACCTTTCCAGGCTTCCCGGTTTGAAGAAGCGCTCACCGGCTGGCTGCACAAGAAAAATGAGATGGACAAGCATCAGTATTATGAACAGTCTGAGCTTGACCAGCTGATTCACGGCAGCTCTTCCAATGAACAGGAAGCACGGCGCTTACCTAAAGGGTTAACGCCACAAACGTTACGCACGCTGTGTCAGTGGATTGATGAGCACCAGGATCAGGAGTTCTCCACGGATGAGCTGGCCAACGAGGTCAATATCTCGCGCGTCTCTTGCCGTAAATACCTTATCTGGCTCGTCAATTGTCACATCTTATTTACCAGCATCCATTATGGCGTGACCGGCAGACCTGTTTATCGTTATCGCGTGCAGGCTGAACACTACTCATTGCTTAAACAATATTGCCAATAAATACACTTGGGATTATTTGTTATTTGAAAGTAACAATTATTAAAATAATGAAAAATCCCAATTTCACCATCTGGCACTGTAAAATTATAAATTTGCGTTAGATCAAATATATTTGTATCCGGCATGTTAAATGTATTATTTTAATATTGACAAACGTCACACTGTTTTTAATTTCAAAATCGCTAACAAAAGTTAATTAAGTATTATCTAACTCGCAGAGTGTGTATTTTTACCCATAAAGGATTAGTCTGAAATTAACCAGACATACAAAATCTAGACTGGTAGCAATGGAGACCATGCTACGTACCATGGACACCGTACATTTTTGTGAGCAAATAAAAGTATCCCCACGCCAACTTCATCACATCATGAAATGGCGTGACCGTGATCACATAAATAACCCACTCACTCATTCTGTCGGTGGTTCATGTAATAGCGGAAAACGCAAAACAGATAAATTACAGCGTCAACCGCAGCTTTCCATGCCCAGCTCTGCTTCCCATCGCCTGAGGATTTTCTCCTCTGATCAAAGCCACAGAAAAAAGCTAAATATTTCCATAAATTTGAAAAAACATTCTAGCAAGACATTTGAACATTAATCGCAAATACGGACATATCGAATACTGACCATTTTTTGATGCTTATTCTGGCAAAAAAGAATGTGGCACAGATCCATTTTTCAAAAAATTGACTGGGTTTTTCGCGAGGGTAAATAAAATGTTATTTAGTATACAACTTCTCATAATATTAATATGTTTGTTTTATGGTGCCAGAAAGGGCGGTATCGCGCTGGGTTTATTAGGCGGTATCGGCCTGGTCATTCTGGTTTTCGTTTTCCATCTCCAGCCGGGTAAACCACCTGTAGATGTAATGCTGGTTATTATTGCCGTGGTGGCCGCATCGGCAACCTTGCAAGCCTCCGGCGGCCTTGACGTTATGCTGCAAATCGCTGAAAAGCTGCTGCGCCGTAACCCAAAATACGTTTCCATCGTCGCACCTTTCGTTACCTGCACCCTGACGATTCTCTGCGGTACAGGGCACGTGGTATACACCATCCTGCCAATCATTTATGACGTTGCCATTAAGAACAATATTCGCCCGGAACGTCCGATGGCGGCGAGTTCTATCGGTGCACAGATGGGGATTATCGCCAGCCCGGTTTCTGTAGCCGTTGTGTCACTGGTGGCAATGCTGGGTAACGTAACGTTTGAAGGCAAGCATCTCGAATTCCTCGACCTGCTCAGCATCACCATCCCGTCTACCCTGTTGGGTATCCTGGCGATCGGTATCTTCAGCTGGTTCCGTGGTAAGGATCTGGATAAAGATGAAGAGTTCCAGAAGTTCATTTCCGTACCTGAAAACCATAACTATGTGTATGGCGATACCGCCACGCTGTTAGACAAAAAGCTGCCGAAAAGCAACTGGCTGGCCATGTGGATCTTCCTGGCCGCTATTGCCGTGGTTGCCGTGCTTGGCGCGTTCTCTGAGCTGCGTCCTACCTTTAGCGGCAAACCGCTGTCAATGGTGCTGGTTATCCAGATGTTCATGCTGCTGACCGGTGCGCTGATTATTATCCTGACGAAGACCAATCCCGCTTCAATATCTAAAAACGAAGTCTTCCGTTCCGGTATGATCGCGATTGTGGCGGTGTACGGTATTGCCTGGATGGCCGAAACAATGTTCGGCGCGCACATGACAGAAATCGAAGGTGTGCTGGGCAATATGGTGAAAGAGTATCCGTGGGCCTATGCAATTGTTCTGCTGCTGGTATCCAAATTTGTAAACTCCCAGGCAGCGGCGCTGGCAGCGATTGTTCCGGTCGCGCTTGCAATCGGGGTTGATCCCGCGTACATCGTGGCTTCTGCTCCGGCATGTTACGGTTACTACATTCTGCCGACCTACCCGAGCGATCTGGCTGCAATCCAGTTTGACCGTTCCGGCACCACCCACATCGGCCGCTTCGTTATCAACCACAGCTTCATTCTGCCTGGCTTGATCGGCGTAAGCGTATCCTGTGTCTTTGGTTGGATCTTCGCCGCAATGTACGGTTTCCTGTAATCACAGTTCGCGTGCCGTCCACGTTGGTACGGCACGCCACCATGAAGACACAGAGAATTTTAAAATTCCTGAGAAAAATGAAAAGGCTGGAAGCAAATGTCAAAAGTTGAATTCACTTACCAGGCGGCTTTCCCACTGGGGGAAGACAAAACTGAGTACTACCTGCTGACATCCGATCACGTCAGCGTCGGCGAGTTTGAAGGCGAAACAATCCTGAAAGTAGCCCCTGAAGCACTTACGCTACTGGCCCAGCAAGCCTTCCACGATGCCTCCTTCATGCTCCGCCCAGAACACCAACAGCAAGTCGCCTCAATTCTCCATGATCCCGAAGCCAGCGAAAACGATAAGTACGTGGCGCTGCAGTTCCTGAGAAACTCCGAAATCGCCGCCAAAGGCGTGTTGCCAACCTGCCAGGACACCGGTACGGCAATCATCATGGGGAAAAAAGGTCAGCGTGTTTGGACCGGCGGCGGCGATGAAGCGGCGCTCTCCAAAGGCGTATTTAATACCTATATCGAAGATAACCTGCGCTACTCGCAAAACGCGGCGCTGGATATGTACAAAGAAGTAAATACCGGCACCAACCTGCCCGCACAGATCGATCTGTACAGCGTGGACGGTGACGAATACAAATTCCTGTGCGTGGCCAAAGGCGGCGGCTCAGCCAACAAAACCTATCTGTATCAGGAAACCAAAGCGCTGCTGACTCCCGGCAAACTGAAAAACTTCCTGGTTGAGAAAATGCGCACGCTGGGTACCGCAGCTTGCCCGCCGTATCATATCGCATTCGTTATTGGCGGTACGTCAGCGGAAAGCACCCTCAAAACGGTGAAGCTGGCCAGCACACACTACTATGACGCGCTGCCGACTGAAGGTAATGCTCACGGCCAGGCGTTCCGCGATCTGCAACTGGAACAAGAACTGCTGGAAGAAGCGCAGAAACTCGGCCTTGGTGCTCAGTTCGGCGGGAAATACTTCGCACATGATATCCGCGTGATCCGCCTGCCTCGCCACGGCGCGTCCTGCCCGGTTGGTATGGGCGTTTCTTGCTCTGCAGACCGTAACATCAAGGCCAAGATCAACCGCGAAGGGATCTGGATTGAAAAACTGGAACATAACCCAGGTCAGTACATTCCGGAATCTCTGCGCCAGGCGGGCGAAGGCGAAGTGGTTAAAGTTGACCTTAACCGCCCAATGAAAGAGATCCTCGCCCAGCTCTCTCAGTACCCGGTTTCTACTCGTCTGTCACTGAGCGGTACTATCATTGTTGGTCGTGACATTGCCCACGCGAAGTTAAAAGAACGTATTGAGTCCGGCGAAGGTCTGCCGCAGTACGTGAAAGATCATCCGATCTACTACGCGGGTCCGGCCAAAACACCTGCAGGCTACCCGTCCGGTTCTTTAGGTCCAACCACCGCGGGTCGTATGGACTCCTACGTTGACCTGTTGCAGTCTCACGGCGGCAGCATGATCATGCTGGCAAAAGGTAACCGTAGCCAGCAGGTGACTGACGCCTGCCACAAACATGGCGGCTTCTACTTGGGCAGCATCGGTGGACCAGCAGCGGTACTGGCGCAGCAGAGCATTAAGCATCTGGAATGCGTGGAATACCCGGAGCTGGGTATGGAAGCTATCTGGAAAATCGAAGTAGAAGATTTCCCGGCTTTCATTCTGGTCGATGACAAAGGCAACGATTTCTTCCAGCAAATCGTCAGCAAACAATGCGCTAACTGCGCGAAGTAACCCATTCGGCCCGGCACTGGACTGGCACTAAATTTTTGGCGTCAGTCCAGCGATCCCCCCGGGCCAACTTTATCCCCCCATTTACTGGTATTGAATTTTTGCCGTTCACAGGGAATAGTGACCTTTTCCATTACGTGTGAATTCGCAATGCTCCGCACTCTGAACCCCACAATCTTGCGCACCGGCGCATTGATCCTGGCGCTGATTCTTATCTACACCGGTATCTCTGCCTCGGAGAAAATCACCTGGCTGATGGAAGTCACGCCAGTCATTATTGTCGTCCCGCTGTTACTGGCAACCATGAAGCAGTACCCATTGACGCCGCTGCTTTATACGTTGATTTTCTTGCACGCCATCATTCTGATGGTAGGCGGGATGTATACCTACGCCAAAGTCCCCGTCGGTTTTCAGGTTCAGGAATGGCTGGATCTCAGTCGAAACCCCTATGACAAGCTGGGCCACTTCTTCCAGGGACTGGTACCAGCCCTGACGGCAAGAGAGATTTTAGTGCGCGGCAATATTGTCCGTGGTCGTAAGATGCTGGCATTTTTGGTCTGCTGCGTAGCACTGGCGATTAGCGCAATGTATGAACTGATCGAATGGTGGGCTGCGCTGGCAATGGGACAAGGTGCGGATGACTTCCTTGGCACGCAGGGTGACCCGTGGGATACCCAGTCGGACATGTTATGCGCCCTGCTCGGTGCGTTAACAACGGTCCTCGCACTGGCGGCCTGGCACAATCGGCAGTTGAAAATGGCCGGAGAGCGCTAACGCTTCTCCGGCAATCTACATTACCTACTGCGATACTTGATAACCAGAATCGGCAAGGCGAACAACAGTGTCAGAAAGTTCGCCATGCTGACGGCAGTATCTTCAATCAATAATCCGTAAATCAGCCACAAAACCAGCCCGCACACAAACATCACATACATCAAACCGGAGATGCCTTGTGTGTTGCGGGTGGTAATAACCTTAATGGCTTGCGGTAAGAAAGAGAGCGTCGTCAGGCTGGCCGCCAAATACCCAATCAACGAATGCCATTCCATCGCTATGCCTTCACATCGCCTGGAGCCACTACCGCAATAGCCGGGATATCCGGTTGCTCATAGTGCTGCGGCACCTTGCGATACTTATCCAGTAAATGGATCTGGATCCTGCGCAGGGTGTCGCCATTCAGTCGATAAAAGCGGAAATACAGGACTAAGGTTACCACAAAAAAGAGTGCGGGTAGCGCTATCATAATAAACTGCATGCCAACGATGGTTTCGGCAGACTGCGCGACATTTGGCGCGTAATTAATCACCCCGAGTATCAACGCGATAAAGAAAGCGGCAAATGCTGACCCACCTTTTACCACCATTGTCTGCACCGAATAAGCGATACTTTCACAACGAACATTAAGTTTGTATTCGCCGTAATCAACGGTATCTGCCACCATAATGACCTGCAACACCCAGAAAAGCGCCGAACCAATATTCAGTAAAACACCCGCTATAACAATCAGTAAGATATTATGGAAATCTGCCAGCGCCATCACCAGTAGTACGCTACAGCTAAGCACCGGCAACACCGATGCCCCAGCCCACAAGATCCGTCGTGACAACGCGTTTACCAGCCGAGGAAAGAAAATCAACGTCAACAGGTTTGCCGCACCTGCGTAAGACATGTAGTACGGGAAGAGACTTGCATCGCCAATGACGTAGGTAAAATAGTAAATGGCAAAGCCAGCAATGATATTGGATGCAATATTGTAAGCCAGTGCCATACCTAACAGGCAGGATAGCTGGTCATTTTTATAGATAAGCCCAACGATCGCTTTCAACCCAAGACGACTGCTGTCTGCCGTGGCCTCACTGTCTGACGAATAAACCTCATGCACATTCCGTAGCGTCACAACGGTGGAAACGATAAAGAACGCGATGAGAATTAGCGTAAACATCTGAAAACCAAAACCACGATCGGCTCCGCCAACATAGCTCACAAAAGGCAGCGTCACGCCTGCGGTAACAAACCCAGAAAGGCTGGCGAAGAAACGGGGGTACGGCACCAGTTGTTCACGCTCGCGTTTATCCAGCGTAATAGTTGGCACCAGTGACCAGAATGGAATATCCATAATGGTGTAGGTCATTCCCCATAATATATACGTCACGCAAACAAATACGACCTGCGCAGTACCCTCAAAAAGATGTGCGCTAAAAAGCAAAAACAGCACCAATGAGTTCGCCAGCGTACCGAGTAAAATCCAGGGTTTAAATTTTCCCCAGCGCGATCGGGTGGCGTTCACAATCCAGCCCATGATGGGATCGTTTACCGCATCCCAAATCCTTGCCGCCAGGAACAACGTTCCGACCAGCCCCACCGATAATCCCACCACGTCGGTGTAGTAATACATCAGGTACATGTACACAATACCGATGGCGAAATCCTTACCAAACGCTCCAAATCCATAACTGAGTTTTGTTGTCAGAGATATGCTCATAGGGTATCGGGTCGCTGTTACCAGCGCCCGCCTTCTGTAAGAGGAAACGTCAGAGGTTAAACGCCGGATACAATGCCCGGCGTGATTGTGTATTAACGGTGCAGCCAGGCCGGCAGCCAGTCGCCGTGAGACGCGATCAGGTCGTCCACCAGCGCATAAATCTCTTCAATCCCCAGTACCGCGGCGGTATGCGGATCCATCATTGCCGCGTGATAAACGCGATCGCGATTCTCCGTCAGGATGGCTTCCGTTAGCAGGGTCTGAACATTGATATTGGTTTGCATCATGGCCGCCAAATGTGACGGGAGAGTCCCGACTTTCGTTGGCTGAATACCATTCGCATCTACCAGACAAGCGACTTCAACGCAGCAGCCTTGCGGCAGGTTATCGATCAGATTGTCATTGCGAACGTTGCCATACACGACGCTCGGTTCACCGGTCCAGATAGCGTTCATGATAGTGCTGGCATATTCGCGCGACGGTTTAATGTCGATCCGCTCAGCCGTTTTGTACTCTTCCAGCTCTTTTTTCCAGTTCGCCAACTGTTCCACACAACGTTTCGGATATTCATCCAATGGCACCTTATAGCGCTCAATCAGATCTTCACGCCCCGGTTTGATAAACCACGGCGTATATTCAGCGAAGTGCTCCGACGATTCGGTGACGAAATACCCCAATTTGTTGAACATTTCATAACGCACAATGTTCTGGCAACGGGTATTTCCGTGAATATTTGGTTTCGGCGCCTGACCGGATTCATAGGCCGCCAGCAGCTCCGGGTAGAGATTCACATAGGCACCGTCCGCCGTTTTGCGCTCCAGCTCCAGATAAAACGCCATATGGTTGATCCCGGCACTGCGATAGCGCAAAGAAGCAGGGTCGATGTTCAGATCGCGGGCCAACTCCTCCGCCGTCCCCTGCACCGAATGACACAACCCAACCTGCTTAATATGCGGATAGCGCGCATACATTGCCCAGGTGTTCATTGCCATCGGGTTAACGTAGTTAAGCATTGTGGCCTGCGGACAGACTTCGGTCATATCCTCACAAATCTGCCATAAATGCGGGATGGTGCGCAGCGCACGCATAATGCCGCCCGGCCCCAGCGTGTCGGCAATCGTCTGCTCCAGACCATGGCGTTTACACACCGTAAAATCGGTAACGGTACAGGGTTCATAGCCGCCGATCTGGAAAGCGACCACCACAAAATCGGCATCCTGTAATGCCGCTTTTTGATCGGTATAGCAGGTGATTCGTCCAGACGCGCCCGCAGAATCCATCAACTTGCGCACAACAACGTGTGATTCTTCCAGACGCGTAGGATCGAGATCCATCAAGGCGATATGCGCAGATTTAAGCGCATCGCGGTGAAAGACGTCCCCAAGAATATTTTTGACGAAAATCGTGGAACCGGCGCCGATAAAGGTAATTTTGGGTGCAGACATCATGACTCTCCAGAACATTAGTGAACACAGTCATGGTGGCACAGCGCATAGATGAAAACCTCCGACTTCCCTGCTGAGCATTCCCATAAACTCAGATCATCACTCTGCGCCCTATTGGATCTGAGTTTATGGGACAAAATCACCCAAAAAGCAGAGTATGCGGCCGCAAAATGTCGCTATGCTCAATGGTAACGGTCCAATTTGTGTCCTGATTCTCAGCCTTAATACGTGTTAAATGACATGATTCTGATAATTCAGGAAATGGAGCAACCATGAGTACATTACCGACATCGCCTCTCCCTCCCGATCCGCACATGTGCAGTAGCGATGAAGAACAAACCCGCAGCCCGCTATCGCTGTACTCAGAATATCAACGGATGGATATCGAGTTGCGCTCACCGCATGCTATGCCTGCCAGCCACTGGCATGGGCAGGTGGAGATCAATGTTCCGTTTGATGGTGACGTCGAGTACCTTATCAACAACGAAGTCGTGCAGATAAAACAGGGACACATCACGCTATTCTGGGCCTGTACACCGCATCAGCTCACGCGTCCGGGCAGCTGCCAAAGTATGGCTATCTTCAATTTACCGATGCACCTTTTCCTCTCCTGGCCGCTGGATCGCGAGCTGATCAACCATGTTACCCATGGAATGGTCATCAAATCGCTGGCGTCGCAGCAGTTGAGCACCTTTGAGGTTCAGCGCTGGCAACAGGAACTGAGCAACCCGAACGAACAAATTCGCCAGCTCGCCATTGATGAAATTGGTCTGATGCTCAAGCGGTTTAGCCTTTCCGGCTGGCAGCCTATCCTGGTCAATAAAACCTCGCGGACCCACAAAAACAGCGTGTCGCGGCACGCCCAGTTTTACGTCAGCCAAATGCTGAGCTTTATTGCCGACAACTACGATCAGGCGCTCACCATCAACGACGTCGCGGAACACGTGAAGCTCAACGCCAACTACGCGATGGGGATTTTCCAACGCGTAATGCAACTCACCCTGAAGCAGTACATCACGGCAATGCGGATCAATCACGTCCGCGCATTGCTTAGCGATACCGATAAAACCATTCTCGACGTTGCGTTGACCGCCGGATTCCGATCCAGCAGCCGTTTTTATGACACCTTCAGCAAGTTTGTCGGCATGTCGCCGCAGCAGTACCGCAAACTAAGCCAGCAGCATCGGCAAACAATCGCTGGTTGATATCATTCGGCAATATCAGTATCAGCCAAAAAAATATTCCCCCTGTCGATAAACGGCGGTGAAAAACCGCCAACAAGCAAACATAACCTACTGTTTAAAAACAAATTAAACACAAATTAGACTATTTTTCACCCGCTTTACAGCCCATTTTGACAGGATAATACTTGCCTGCGTCACATTCATACGGTGTGTCTGCAATTCATAGATTGCAACCTTTCCACAACCGGGTAAAAGATGATGAAAGTATTAATTGTTGAAAGTGAGTTTCTGCATCAGGACACCTGGGTCGGTAGCGCTGTCGAACGTCTGGCTGACGCATTAAGCCGCCAAAATGTTACCGTCATTAAGTCCACCTCATTCGACGATGGTTACGCAATCCTCGCCGCCAATGAAGCCATTGATTGCCTGATGTTCAGCTATCAAATGGAACAACAAGACGAGCACCTGAACGTCAGGCAATTGATCGGCAAGCTCCACGAGCGCCAGCAAAACGTTCCCGTTTTCCTGCTGGGCGATCGCGAAAAAGCCACCGCATCGCTGGATCGCGACCTGCTGGAGCTTGTCGATGAATTCGCCTGGATTCTGGAAGATACCGCAGACTTTATCGCCGGTCGCGCCGTTGCGGCGATGACCCGCTACCGCCAACAACTTCTGCCACCGCTGTTCAGCGCGCTGATGAAGTACGGCGACATCCATGAATACTCCTGGGCAGCTCCGGGTCACCAGGGCGGCGTCGGATTCACCAAAACGCCAGCCGGTCGTTTCTACCATGATTACTATGGTGAAAACTTATTCCGTAGCGATATGGGTATTGAACGCGCATCGCTCGGCTCGCTGCTGGATCATACCGGCGCGTTTGGCGAGAGCGAAAAATATGCCGCCCGCGTGTTTGGCGCTGACCGCTCCTGGTCCGTGGTGGTCGGGACTTCCGGCTCTAACCGCACCATCATGCAAGCTTGTATGACCGATGATGACGTCGTGGTGCTGGATCGTAACTGCCATAAATCCATCGAGCAGGGGCTTATCCTCACCGGGGCAAAACCGGTGTACATGGTGCCAAGCCGCAACCGGTACGGCATTATCGGGCCTATCTACCCGCAGGAAATGCAGCCTGAAACATTGCAGAAAAAGATCAGCGAAAGCCCGCTGACCAAAGGTAAAGCAGGGCAAAAACCGTCTTACAGCGTTGTGACCAACTGTACCTACGATGGTGTTTGCTACCACGCCAAAGAGGCCCAGGACCTGCTCGCGCAAACCAGCGATCGCATCCACTTCGATGAGGCCTGGTACGGCTATGCTCGCTTCAACCCAATTTACGCCGATCACTACGCCATGCGTGGCGCGCCGGGCGATCATAACGGTCCTACCGTTTTTGCCACCCACTCGACCCACAAACTGCTGAATGCGCTTTCTCAGGCATCTTACATTCACGTTCGTGAAGGTCGTGGGGCCGTGAACTTCTCCCGCTTTAACCAAGCGTACATGATGCACGCCACTACCTCTCCGCTGTATGCCATCTGCGCCTCAAACGACGTGGCGGTCTCCATGATGGACGGTAACAGCGGCCTGTCGCTCACCCAGGAAGTGATCGACGAAGCGGTCGATTTCCGTCAGGCCATGGCACGGTTGTACAAAGAATTCACCGCCGAAGGCGACTGGTTCTTCAAACCGTGGAACAAAGAGATTGTGACCGATCCGCAGACCGGCAAAACCTATGACTTTGCCGATGCGCCAACCCAACTCCTGACCACCGACCAGAACTGCTGGGTAATGCGCCCGGGTGAATCCTGGCACGGATTTAAAGACCTGCCGGATAACTGGAGCATGCTGGACCCGATCAAAGTCAGCATTCTGGCACCGGGGATGGGCGACGATGGTGAACTGGAAGAGAACGGCGTACCGGCTGCACTGGTCACCGCCTGGCTTGGCCGTCACGGCATCGTGCCGACCCGTACCACCGATTTCCAGATTATGTTCCTGTTCTCCATGGGGATTACCCGCGGGAAATGGGGCACACTGATCAACACGTTGTGCTCTTTCAAACACCATTACGATGCCAATACCCCGCTGGCACAGGTGATGCCAGAACTGGTTGAGGAACATCCAGACACTTACGCCAACATGGGCATTCACGATCTGGGCGACACCATGTTCGCCTGGCTGAAAGAGAACAACCCTGGCGCACGTCTTAACGCGGCCTACTCCGGCCTGCCTGTTGCTGAAATCACCCCGCGTGAAGCTTATAACGCGATAGTCAGCGATAACGTTGAGATGGTGGCCATTGAAAATCTGCCGGGTCGTATAGCCGCGAATTCCGTTATTCCTTACCCACCAGGAATTCCGATGCTGCTGTCCGGGGAAAACTTTGGCGACGCCAATAGCCCGCAGATTAGTTATCTACGTTCGTTGCAGTCCTGGGACCACCATTTCCCTGGATTTGAACATGAAACCGAAGGAACGGAAATTATTGACGGTGTGTACCACGTTATGTGCGTGAAAGCATAATGTCGTTTTATAGATAGTCCGATGTTTAAGGTAGACATGTCATGCTTGAGTAATTCCTGAGTATTGCTGCAAAACAATAACATTGTCATACCTTTTTGCGCGGGACCACCCCGCGCTTTTTTTATACGCAAATAGCGCCTTTCCACTTGCGTACAAAAATGTGTACATAAGAAAAATCCCGCCAAACATTGTAATTAATTTCAGACACGTTATTTTATTGCAGTCCTGGTTTCATCATACAATTTCAATTTAGCCGATTTGGCTCATCTGATGTTGAGCTACGGTGTTTTATGTTCATATTCCTGGAGTTGGGTATGAGGCTTTGCAGCAAAGAAGCTTGTGTTGTTGTATTAACGGAGAAGGATGTTTGGTTAAGGATTAACGGTAAAGAAGCCATCAGTTTAAAAGCTAATCATATGGCACTGGTGGCATGCGATAATAATATTATCGATTTCTCATCACTTAATAACGCATTGGTCGTACATATCAGCCGCGATATCATTAAAGATTATCTGCGCTTTTTAAATAAAGACCTTTCACAGATCCCACTCTGGCAACGCAGTGCCAGCCCAGTGATGACCGCCGCGTGTCTGACGCCGGATGTCTTCAGGGTGGCAGCCCAACACAGCGTAATGGACACAGTGAACGAAGCTGAAAGAGAGCGTACGCGCTCGCTACTGTTCACGGTGTTATCACGCTTTCTCGACAGCAAAAAGTTTATTTCTTTGCTCATGTATATGCTGCGCAACTGTATCAGCGATAGCGTTTATCACATTATTGAGAGCGATATACATAAAGACTGGAATTTAAGCATGGTTGCCAGTTGCTTATGCCTGAGTCCCAGTTTGTTAAAGAAAAAGCTCAAAAGTGAAAATACAAGTTACAGCCAAATAATTACCACATGTCGCATGCGATATGCCGTCAATCAATTACTGATGGACGGCAAAAACATTTCTCAGGTCTCTCAACTGTGTGGATATAACAGTACCTCATACTTTATCTCCGTATTCAAAGAGTTCTATGGGATGACGCCTCTGCATTATGTGAGTCAACATAGGGAGCCATCCGCCGCCTGATTTTTAATCAGTTAGCGATAAGCCATAATAATATCAGCATTAGCGATACCCCAGCTCCGTCATCATTAAATAGACTTTTGACGAGGTATGATAAGGCGTCATTTATCCTTATCAGGAGTTAAAAAATATGTCGACGGATGCTGATGCTCACAAAGTGGGCTTAATCCCCGTCACCCTTATGGTGTCGGGGAATATTATGGGTTCCGGTGTATTCCTGCTACCCGCAAACCTTGCGTCAACTGGCGGGATTGCAATCTACGGATGGTTGGTCACGATTATCGGTGCTCTGGCACTGTCGATGGTGTACGCCAAAATGTCGTCCTTAGACTCCAGTCCCGGTGGTTCTTATGCTTACGCCCGCCGCTGCTTCGGTCCTTTTTTGGGCTACCAGACCAACGTGCTGTACTGGCTGGCCTGCTGGATTGGTAACATCGCCATGGTGGTCATTGGCGTCGGTTACCTGAGCTACTTCTTCCCCATCTTAAAAGATCCGCTGGTCCTGACGCTGACCTGCGTCGTAGTGCTGTGGATCTTCGTATTACTGAACATTGTCGGACCGAAAATGATCACCCGCGTGCAGGCCGTCGCAACGGTACTGGCACTGGTGCCAATTGTCGGGATTGCCGTCTTCGGCTGGTTCTGGTTCCGCGGTGAAACCTATATGGCAGCCTGGAACGTCAGCGGGATGAACACCTTCGGCGCGATTCAAAGCACTCTGAACGTCACCTTGTGGTCATTTATCGGGGTGGAAAGCGCCTCCGTTGCGGCTGGCGTGGTTAAAAATCCCAAACGTAACGTACCTATCGCTACCATGGGCGGCGTGCTGATTGCCGCTGTTTGCTACGTGCTCTCCACCACCGCAATCATGGGTATGATCCCTAACGCGGCGCTGCGTGTATCAGCCTCCCCGTTCGGTGATGCCGCACGTATGGCGCTGGGTGACACCGCTGGGGCGATAGTTTCCTTCTGTGCTGCTGCCGGGTGTCTTGGTTCTCTGGGCGGCTGGACGCTGCTTGCCGGGCAAACCGCCAAAGCCGCAGCCGATGACGGCCTGTTCCCACCAATTTTTGCCCGCGTGAACAAAGCCGGTACGCCAGTGGCTGGGTTAATTATCGTCGGCATCCTGATGACCATCTTCCAGTTCAGCAGCATGTCGCCGAACGCAGCAAAAGAGTTTGGTCTGGTCTCTTCGGTCTCCGTTATCTTCACCCTGGTGCCGTATCTGTATACCTGCGCCGCGCTGCTGCTGCTCGGCCATGGCCACTTTGGTAAAGCACGCCCGATGTACTTACTGGTGACCTTTATCGCCTTTGTCTACTGCATCTGGGCGGTTGTCGGTTCCGGCGCCAAAGAAGTGATGTGGTCGTTCGTCACGCTGATGATCATCACCGCGCTGTACGCACTGAACTACAACCGGATCCATAAAAACCCGTATCCACTGGATGCCCCGGTAAACAATAACTAACGCCAACAATCGTCGTGGCCCGATGGCGTAAGTTCATCGGGTCAACGTTCTCCTACCGCTCTTCGAAAAATCAACATTAAGAACTTAAGGTTGGCTTAATTTTACTTTGAGAGGATTTGCTCCACATAGTCGATGGAACCCCCTTAATGTTAAAGCTCTTGTTTAAAAGGCCCACTCTCGGGCTAATCAGCTGGCTTCTGCTGATCTCATTTTATCTTGCGACTTTCCTGAACATTGCGTTCTACAAACAAGTGCTGCAAGACCTGCCTCTGGACTCTGTGCGTAACGTGCTGGTGTTTTTATCAATGCCGGTGGTCGCGTTCAGCGTCATGAACATTGTGCTGACGCTGGCCTCATTCCTGTGGCTTAATCGCCTGGTGGCGTGCATTTTCATTCTGGTTGGCGCATCGGCCCAATATTTCATCATGACCTACGGCATCATCATCGACCGCTCGATGATCGCCAATATGATGGATACTACGCCCGCTGAAACCTTCGCCCTCATGACGCCACGAATGGTGCTTACACTTGGGATCAGCGGTATTCTGGCCGCGCTCATTGCCTGCTGGGTAAAAATCAAACCGATCACGCCAGTCATGCGCAGCATACTGTTTCGTGGCGCGAACATTCTGATCTCCGCGCTGCTGATCGTGCTGGTCGCTGCGTTCTTCTATAAAGATTACGCCTCACTGTTTCGCAACAACAAAGAACTGGTGAAATCCCTCAGTCCATCCAACAGCATTGTGGCGACGTCATCCTGGTATTCACACCAGCGACTGGCCCACCTGCCGCTGGTGCGCATTGGCGAAGATGCCCATCGCAATCCGTTGATGGTAAAAGAAAAGCGTAAGAACCTGACGATTGTGGTTCTCGGCGAGACCTCGCGCGGCGATAACTTCTCCCTGTCAGGCTACTCGCGCCAGACCAACCCGCTGCTGGAAAAAGATGATGTGGTCTATTTCCCCCGCACCACATCCTGCGGAACGGCAACGGCAGTATCAGTACCCTGCATGTTCTCGGATATGCCACGCGCGCACTACGACGAAGAACTGGCACAGCATCAGGAAGGCGTACTCGACATCATTCAGCGGGCGGGAATTAACGTTCTGTGGAACGATAACGACGGCGGCTGCAAAGGGGCTTGCGACCGGGTTCCACACCAGAATATGACTAAGCTGAACCTGCCAGGGCAGTGTATTGACGGCGAATGCTACGATGAAGTCCTGTTCCACGGGCTGGAAGAGTACATTAATAATCTGCAAGGCGACGGCGTGATTGTGCTGCATACCATCGGCAGCCACGGTCCGACCTATTACAACCGCTATCCTGCGCAGTTTAAGAAATTTACGCCAACCTGCGATACCAACGAAATCCAGACCTGTTCGCAGCAACAGTTGGTCAATACTTACGACAACACCATTCTTTACGTTGACTATATTGTTGATAAAGCGATCAATATACTGAAAGAACATCAGGATAATTTCACCACCAGCCTGGTGTATCTTTCCGATCACGGCGAATCCTTAGGGGAAAATGGCGTCTATTTGCACGGCCTGCCGTATTCGATTGCACCAGATACGCAAAAACATGTGCCGATGCTGCTGTGGCTCTCCGAGGATTATCAGCAACGCTATCAGGTCTCTCAGACATGTTTGCAAAAACGGGCAAGCTCAGAAGACTTCTCGCAGGATAATCTCTTCTCAACTCTGCTGGGATTAACGGGCGTGCAAACACAGAAATATCAGGCGGCAGATGATATTCTGCAACCCTGCCGGGGAGGCTAAACGAATGAAAATCCTGATTGTTGAAGACGATACGTTGTTATTACAGGGACTGATACTCGCTGCGCAAACAGAAGGCTACGCCTGTGATGGCGTGTCAACCGCCCGTGCAGCCGAGCAGTGTCTGGAGACCGGACATTACAGTCTGGTTGTTCTGGACCTGGGCTTGCCGGATGAAGACGGTTTGCACTTCCTGACCCGCATCAGACAGAAGAAATACTCTCTCCCCGTGCTGATCCTCACCGCCCGTGACACGCTCAAAGACCGGGTCAGCGGGCTGGACGTGGGTGCCGATGACTATCTGGTCAAACCGTTCGCACTGGAAGAACTGCACGCCCGCATCCGGGCACTTCTGCGTCGCCACAACAATCAGGGTGAAAGTGAATTAATTGTCAGCAATCTGACGCTGAATATCGGTCGTCGCCAGGTGTGGATGGACGGACAAGAGGTTATCTTAACGCCGAAAGAATACGCGCTCCTGTCACGCCTGATGCTCAAAGCGGGCAGCCCGGTACACCGGGAAATTTTGTATAACGACATCTACAGCTGGGATAACGAACCGTCTACCAACACGCTGGAAGTGCACATTCACAATCTGCGCGATAAAGTGGGGAAATCACGTATCCGCACGGTCAGGGGATTTGGCTATATGCTGGTCGCCACTGAGGAAAGCTAAGTGAAGCTGCTGCAATATCTAAAACGACCTCTCCCTCTTCGCCAACGGTTAATACTGACGATCGGTCTAATTCTGCTGGTCTTTCAGTTGATTAGCACCTTCTGGTTGTGGCACGAAAGTACCGAACAAATACAGTTATTCGAACAGGCGCTGCGCGATAACCGTAACAACGATCGCCACATCATGCATGAGATCCGCGAGGCTATCGCCAGCCTGATCGTCCCCGGCATCTTTATGGTCAGCCTGACGCTGCTAATTTGCTACCAGGCGGTGCGACGTATTACCCGTCCCCTTGCCGATCTGCAAAAAGAGTTAGAAGCGCGAGCAGCTGATAACCTGGCCCCGATTGAAATTCACA
This sequence comes from Citrobacter sp. Cpo069, assembly GCF_030332785.1. Taxonomy (NCBI): domain Bacteria; kingdom Pseudomonadati; phylum Pseudomonadota; class Gammaproteobacteria; order Enterobacterales; family Enterobacteriaceae; genus Citrobacter; species Citrobacter sp. Cpo069. The sequence continues at coordinate 34,318 of NZ_JAOWHD010000043.1, read as the reverse complement.
GCTCAACCGTTGAGATCCAGGCCGTTGTCTCAGCGCTCAATGACCTGGTAACGCGGCTGACCAGCACTATTGAAAACGAACGTTTATTTACCGCCGATGTCGCCCACGAACTTCGCACACCGCTGTCAGGCGTTCGCCTGCATCTGGAATTATTATCCAAAACCCATAAGGTCGACGTTACGCCGTTGATTGCCCGCCTTGATCAAATGATGGACAGCGTATCGCAGCTGCTGCAACTCGCCCGCGTCGGGCAGTCGTTTTCAGCCGGGAGCTACCAGCATGTCAAACTGCTGGAGGACGTTATTCTGCCATCCTACGATGAACTCAGCACCATGCTGGACCAACGTAAACAGACGCTGCTCCTGCCACAAAGCGCGGCGGACGTTGTCGTGCGTGGCGATGCTACGCTGTTGCGGATGCTGCTACGAAATCTGGTGGAAAACGCGCATCGTTACAGCCCGGAAGGCACCCATATTACGATTAGCCTGAACACCGAGCATGATGCCGTCCTGGCCGTCGAAGATGAAGGGCCGGGCATTGATGAAAGTAAATGCGGGGAGTTAAGTAAAGCATTCGTCCGAATGGACAGCCGTTTTGGTGGGATTGGGCTGGGGCTGAGTATTGTCAGTCGTATCACCCAGTTACATCAGGGTCATTTCTATCTGCAAAATCGCCAGGGAGCCAGCGGCACTCGCGCATGGGTGGAATTGGCGAAAAATCAGTAAGAGCTCACCCACACATACAAAAAGCTGCTGACGATCAGCACGCTGCACACGGTGGTCAAACTTTCATAAATACGGGTTTTCATGACACTCTCCTCCGAAACTATGGAGGAGAGTTTGCCTGACACAGATTAAGCCAACCTTAAGTTGATATCATAAGACACCTTATCCGGCCTACTGAGTACAACGCTGCCCGTAGGCCTGATAAACGTAGTGCCATCAGGCAATAACACAAATGCCCTGGCCATGCGCCGGATGGCGGCTAGCGCCTTATCCGGCCTACTGAGTACAACGCTGCCCGTAGGCCTGATAAACGTAGTGCCATCAGGCAATAACACGAATGCCCAGGCCATGCGCCGGATGGCGACTAGCGCCTTATCCGGCCTACGAAAGTACAACACTGCCCGTAGGCCTGATAAACGTAGTGCCATCAGGCAATAACACGAATGTCCTGGCCATGCGCCGGATGGCGGCTAGCGCCTTATCCGGCCTACGAAAGTACAATGCTGCCCGTAAGCCTGATAAACGTAGTCTCATCAGGCAATAACACGAATGCCCTGGCCATGCGCCGGATGGCGGCTAGAGCCTTATCCGGCCTACTGAGTACAATGCTGCCCGTAGGCCTGATAAACGTAGTGCCATCAGGCATTAACACGAATGCCCGGGCCATGCGCCGGATGGCGGCTAGCGCCTTATCCGGCCTACTGAGTACAATGCTGCCCGTAGGCCTGATAAACGTAGTGCCATCAGGCAATAACACCGTTACTCTTCAATACGCGGATGCTGCTGCACCAGACGCGTGCGCTTAACCTGTAGCTCAGCAATTTCCTGATCGATATCTTCGATTTTCTGTTCAATGTTATCGTAGTGTTCGCCGAGGATCTCTTTCGCTTCCTGAATATCCGAAGCAGCAGGTGTCGCGCCTTTCAGCGGCTGATTAGCCGTCTCTTTCATGGTCACGCCGGTAATCAAACCTACTACCGCAATCACCATCAGATAATAAGCGGGCATCATCAGATTCTGCGAGCTTTCCACCAGCCATGCGGCCAATGTCGGAGTCAGACCGGCGATTAATACCGAGATATTAAACGCGGCGGCCAGCGCACTGTAGCGAATATGCGTCGGGAACATCGCCGGTAACGTTGACGCCATCACCCCGGTAAAGCAGTTGAGGATCACCGCCAACATCAGCAACCCGGCGAAAATCAGGCCGATAACATTACTGTTAATCAGAATAAATGCCGGAATCGCCAGCACAAACAGCGCAATACTGCCCATGATCACAAACGGACGACGCCCGAAACGGTCGCTGAGCAAACCCATAATCGGCTGCACAAACAGCATACCAATCATGATGGCGATAATAATCAACACGCCGTGGTCTTCAGAGTAATGCAGGTTATGCGACAGATAGCTCGGCATATAGGTGAGCAGCATGTAGTAGGTGACGTTGGTGGCAATCACCAGACCAACACATGCCAACAGGCTGCGCCAGTGCTTAGTTGCAATCTCTTTAAACGAGACCTTAGGACCTTCCTGCAGACCCTGACGATCGCCCTGCTCCAGTTTATCCACGTGCTGCTGGAACGCCGGCGTCTCTTCCAGCGCATGGCGCAGGTACAGACCAATCAGGCCTAACGGTAGAGCCAGGAAGAACGGAATACGCCAGCCCCACTCAAGGAAGTTATCCTCGCCGACGATAGTTGAGATCAGGACCACCACGCCCGCGCCCAGCACAAAACCGGCAATCGAGCCGAAGTCCAGCCAACTGCCCATAAATCCGCGCTTACGGTCTGGCGAGTACTCTGCGACAAAAATCGATGCCCCGGTATACTCTCCGCCGACCGAGAACCCCTGCGCCATCTTACATAGCAACAGCAGAATCGGTGCCCAGATACCAATTGAGGCATAAGAGGGAATAAGACCGATACAGAAGGTACTGATCGACATAATCACGATGGTGATAGCGAGTATCTTCTGACGACCGTATTTATCGCCGAGCATACCGAAGAACAATCCGCCAAGCGGTCGAATCAGAAAGGGAACAGAGAAGGTGGCGAGTGCAGCAACCATCTGCACGCTGGGGTCAGCCCCCGGGAAGAACACTTTACCTAATGCGTAAGCAACAAATCCATAAACACCAAAATCGAACCACTCCATCGCATTACCTAACGACGCTGCGGTAATAGCTTTTCGCAATTTACCGTCATCAATGATGGTAACGTCGCGCAGCGTTATCGGTTTTATTTTTTTCCTTTTTAGCATACTCGTCCTCATAGACTTAGCCCTGTCACGCTCCAGTTCGAGTCCCCTAACGCCCATGCGTCAGGGTCATCACCGAGCGGGGAATGCACAGGCGCATTCCCTGTAACAAGCGTAGCAGGTTTACTTACACTGACGAGAAACGCACAGTACAACCGAACCTGTTGACGCCTGATTGGGCGGTTAATGACCTCTTTACCCTAACAGCGTTTAAATTTGTGATCAACTTCACATATAGTTTTTCATTTCGTCAACATGCGTAAATTAGGTCATTCTTAGTCAGCTTTTTTACATGTAATGCTTGCGATTTACTGACAATTAAATACAAGAATAAATCGCTTTATTGCACCAACAATCACAGCGGTCACTATTATTCTGCTAGCAAAAAAACCACCTAATCCCTTCACAAAAAGATCACAGCTTTTTTAATAATCAGACCGACCTGGAACTTTTGCTCGGAATATGTGATGAAGATAACTAAAACATCGTTTTATTTTGATTGAATCAATGTTCCCATGAATGCAAACTAATTCCAGACGCAATATCCCTGGGAGCAGCAACACGCTCAACGTATGCCGCGTTAGATTTTATAAAACAAAGAGATAGCGATTTTCTTTGTTAAGAAATACCAGTAACCATTTGAATTTATTAATTTTTACCCTCTTGCGCGAGTTTTAGCAGCGACAAGACATGAGGACGTTTATGAAAATTAAAGCCACGATTGAACGCATCCCCGGCGGAATGATGTTGATTCCTCTGTTATTAGGCGCAGTGTTAAATACGTTAGCTCCGGATACCGGTGCGTATTTCGGTTCGTTTACCAAAGGAATGATCAGCGGAACGGTACCGATTCTGGCAGTGTGGTTTTTTTGTATCGGCGCATCTATTGATTTGCGGGCAACCGGTACGGTATTACGCAAGTCCGGTACGCTGGTAATAACCAAAATAGCCGTGGCGTGGGTAGTGGCAATGATTGCTGCTTCATTTATTCCTGATACCGGTATTCAAACCGGGTTCTTTGCAGGCCTCTCAGTTTTGGCAATTGTCTCCGCAATGGACATGACCAACGGTGGTTTGTACGCCAGCCTGATGAACCAGTACGGCACCAAAGAAGAGTCCGGCGCATTTGTGTTGATGTCTCTGGAATCCGGTCCGTTAATGACCATGGTGATCCTCGGCTCTGCGGGTCTGGCCTCCTTCGAGCCACACCATTTCATCGGCGCGGTATTACCGTTCCTGATTGGCTTTACGTTGGGCAACCTGGATCACGACCTGCGTTCTTTCTTCAGCAAAGCCACACCGGTGCTGATCCCGTTCTTCGGCTTCGCGTTGGGTAACACTATTAACCTGAGCGTGATCGTTGATACCGGTCTGCTGGGTATCCTGCTGGGTGTCGCGGTTATCGTCATCACCGGTATCCCGCTGATTATTGCTGACCGTGTTATTGGTGGCGGGAACGGTACGGCAGGCGTCGCAGCCTCTTCAGCAGCAGGCGCTGCGGTAGCAAACCCGGTGATTATCGCCCAGATTAACCCGGCGTTCGAACCGGTTGCCGCATCCGCTACGGCGCTGGTTGCCGCCAGCGTAATTGTCACCGCCATTCTGGTGCCGATTATCACCGCGCTGTACGCCAAACGTTTTAATAAAAACCTGGTCGCCAACGAAGCGGTGGCCACCCCGGCAGACTCTCTACACCACTAAACCTGCCATTATCCTACTCACCAGCCCTGCTCAATTGACGAGCAGGGTCGGTGCAAAAATCTCCTCAACCATCGCATCGACCAGCCGCTTTGCCGAACACAATCGCGGCATTCCCAGCGCCACATTTTGCCAACGCTGCGTCACCGACCAGCTTACCGGATGGCGTTGCGCATCGCACCAGCTCCCCAGCCAGCTCAGCATATCGTTATACTCGCCCGATCCGCCAACAGCTGGCGTGCTGAGCCAATGATGATAGTAATGACGCGTAGCGGGCGCTGCATTCACGCTGTCCGCCAATGCCTGAGCCGCCATGGTACGCAGGTTGTCTTTTAGCATTAACACCACATCGGCATTCGCTAACCGGCAGGCATCACCAAAAGCTCCCCAACGTAGCTCCTCCAGCGCGACAAAACAGCGTCCAGGTAACGACCAACCGTCATACGCGCCAGCCCGCCAGCGGGTAAAAATTTGTTCGCTGTGTTCGCCCGCCTGAACCGTCAGGCCGCGCTGGGTCAGCGCCTTCTCTTTATACGCACCGCGTTGGGTAAACCAGTCAGTCAGTGAATTTATTTGCTGTAAAAGACCGGGGGTTGAAAGCCCACGCGGGTGTTCGGTTTGTTGCAACAACATCAACCCTTCAACGATCCGTACCAGCGCCAGATGACCCGGATCAATCATGCCTGCCAGCTTCTCCACCAGCTTAAGGCGCATCACCAGATGTTCGCTGGACACTCCCGCCATCACCCACGCACGCAGTTGCGTTTGGGATAGCACCTCCTGCGTCAGACGCGCGCGCAGCCGCTGCTGCTGTTGCAGAAAACCGCCGGAACGTTTGGTTTCATCTCCCTGAACCAGATCGACCATAAACTTCGGGTAGACACACTCCAGCGTCCTCCCGGGGCCTTCCAGTAAAACGTTAGTCATGTGTGCTCGGTTGCAAAAAGGGTATTGATATCGTCACGCAGCAATCGGGAATCTTCATAAAGCCATGCCGCAATCGTAATGCGCTGCTGCAATTGCTCATTCATTGCATTCACCGCCGATTCATTTTGTTGGCGTAGCGTCAGGCTCTCACTCAGACTAGCCTGCAATTGCGCCAGGCACAGAGAGAAATCAGCAAAAAATGTGGCCATGCCAGCCGTAACGGAAATATCGACCTGAGCAGCTAAAGCTTTACGAATTTGTTGGCAAAACTGGGAGACGTACTGCACAAGGTTTTTATGCAATGCGCCCATATCAATGAGATAACGCGTTTTTGTTTCGACATAATCATTCCATCCCCAGTTGGGTTGATTTAGCCAACGAGAGAAAGTGTCACGCACCACACCGCCAGTAGACGGCGCATTTTCTGCCGGAATATCCTGCTCAATGGCCTCGTTAAACAATTGGCGGGTATTGAAATTAAACATCGCCGTATGGAACGCTGGAAAACGGATCCGCGCACGAAAACCGGCGTGGTTTAGCTCCTCCTTCACCCTTTGTTCAATTGGCCGCATCGCGTCATTTAGCGCCCGGGAGAGCGTCGACTCAAGCTGTTCAAAACGCAGGGCTAAGTCCCGGCTGATGCTTTCCTGCGCCGCCAGCAATACCCCCTCACAGGATGAGCGAATTTTATCTAACACAATTTTCGCCTGCCCTTCATCATGCAGCACCAACATCTCTCCGGCCATTTCTGCCGTATTCACAGCATTCCCCAGACCGTGTTGTGACATCATCAGGACGTTATCTTTGACAAAGAACGTATTGATACCGCAAAGAATCTCAGTCTGTTGCTCACTGAGATAGGCAGCGGCAGCCTCCAGCGCCAGTTCTACTTCATGGCTGACTTCATCGCTCACCCGCCCCTGGCTCACTTCTAACTGCTGCATATCCTCTTCAATATGCGTGATGTTCAGCCGCAGTTTGTCATAGGCGACCGTTAACCCGTGGGCGCGAAATTCCAGATATTCGTGCACGCTTTGTGCATAGTTCAATAACTTATGTGACGCAGAGCGAAGCGCATACAGCGAAGCATTAGCATAAGCGGCGTGGATCACTTTCTGAATTGGCTGTTCAAACAGCGAGTCTTCCCACAACAGGTCGGCGGCATGGCGGATGTGTTCCGTATCGTCAAGATCGGTGGTGCGCCAGCGTCTGCCAAGCGCCGCTTCGGCAAAATCCTGCACCCAACGTTGCTCCTGATGATCCGGCAGTCGCCCGCGCGTCGTCAGCTCATGACGCGCCCTGTTTGCCAGATAGCCCCACATTGAGGAGACCGGATAAATTCTTTCAGGGGCGATTCCGCCTTGCATCAATGTGCCGGAAATCAACGCCCGCACCTGGTCTTCATCGTCACTGTTGCGGTCTTTCTGATCGAACTTGTTCACCAGCGCATACAGAGGAACTGACTTGCCGACCGCCATAATCGCCTGACGCACTTCCTCATCGGAAATCGATTTCAGTTGGGTGTAATCCAACACCGCCAGCACCGCAGAGGCCCGCACCAGCTGTTCATTGAGCATTTTTTGTAAGTGCGGTTGTCCCGCCTCGTTCGGCCCCGGCGTATCCAGCAGCGTTAATTGCCCTGGGTAGCTTGCCTGTCCGGCCAAATGGACAAATTCAACCTCAATAACCGGAATATGCTCAATCGCAGCATAGGCAGCAAAAGGAAAATCAACGTCCAATGCTTTTGACAGGCGCACCAGGTCGTTCAGGCTTTTAAGGCAATGGAAAATAGGCTGTGCGCCAAGATAATACCGTTCAAATGCCACACCATTTTCAATATGTTGCAGCAGGACATTCATATCCTTGTCAATTTCCAGGGTCTGCGTAAGACGCAGGCGATCGCACTCGCGCACGCGCTGCTGCAAAACCTTCATTAAGGCATCGATCGGCGCGACATGTGAAAAATGCAGCACCGGCTCTTTCTGCCCCGGCGTATGGCGTATTAGCGTTGGTAACGCCGTCATGGGGCGATTACGATTAGGTAACACCTCTGTCCCCACAATCGCGTTAATCGTCGTCGATTTTCCCGCTTTCATCGTGCCAACAATCGCCAGCACCATTTCCAGACGCGTAATCTTGCGCAGCTCATTATTGAGCGTTGCTTGCTGGACATCCATGCCACGCGCGCTGAAATGCAGGGGCTGAACAACCTGACTGCTATGCTCTCCTTGTTTTAGCGCGACATCATCCAACGACGTCATAGGCAATTTTTGCAATTGCCTGAGATGTTCAAGCGAGAGCATCAGCAAGCGTTCCGCTTCCTGACTTAATTCATATATTGTCTGTGTGTGCATGGAAAATTTTTCCTTAACGCAAATGGCATTGCTTTTATTTAGCCCAATCGTTTTATTTATAGATTTTTTGGCTTTTATAATTACGTATAGAAATAATTAAAATCAAAACAACCAATTGATATTATTAAAATAAATTTGGTGTATAACCGCTGGCCTGATGCCTCTCACTTATGAAAATAAGTAAGAAAGATAGACAGCGTAGTTCAGTTTTAAAAAATGCCAGCGGAATCCCCCTACTAAATTTAAGGGGTTCAATGATATTCAATCACAATGACTTAGGCATTTCTAAGCAATGTTACCTATGAATATCAGATATTTCGCCTCACCTTATCTTAAATATCTAAGCGTAGCAATTTCCCTTAAAAAATATTCCGCCATACTTTCATTGAGGTGAAAGCAAAGGGTCTTTGCAGCAGATCATTTTGCGTAATCGCGCAGTAGTCCCGACAAATGCAGGGATTTTATGTATAATTGCGGCCTTTTTCGGCAATCTGCCATTTTTTGGGCGCATTTGCCCCTGCTGACTTTTGAGGAAATCCACATGTCATTACCACACTGCCCGCAATGCAACTCCGAATACACTTACGAAGATAACGGCATGTTCATCTGCCCGGAATGCGCTCACGAATGGAACGATGCTGAACCGGCGCAGGACAGCGACGAACTGATCGTTAAAGATGCCAACGGCAACCTGCTGGCTGACGGCGACAGCGTGACCGTCGTGAAAGACCTGAAGGTAAAAGGTAGCTCTTCCATGCTGAAGATTGGTACCAAAGTGAAAAACATTCGTTTGGTTGAAGGTGACCACAACATCGATTGCAAAATCGATGGCTTTGGCCCAATGAAGCTGAAATCTGAGTTTGTGAAAAAGAACTGATGCAAATTGCCTGATAGCGCGACGCTAATCAGGTCAACACCAGCTCATCTGCCAGGCGGGAAGCTCATACTTCCCGCCTGGTTTATTTTTGCAGACGCTAACTACACTTAATTGGCTTCTTTTACCTGAGGTAAAGATTATGCCGTTAAGTCCCTATATCTCCTTTGCAGGCAACTGCGCTGACGCTATCGCCTACTATCAAAAAACGTTAGGCGCTGAGCTACTCTACAAAATCAACTTCGGTGAAATGCCCAAATCGGCGCAGGCAAGCGAAGATGGTTGCCCTTCAGGCATGAAATTCCCCGACACCGCCATCGCCCACGCCAACCTGCGCGTTGCGGGCAGTGACATCATGATGAGCGATAGCGCCCCGGACGGAAATGCTCACTACTCTGGCTTCACGCTGGTGCTCGACACGCAAAACGTCGATGAAGGCAAACGCTGGTTTGATAACCTGGCAGCAAACGGAAAAATCGAAATGGACTGGCAGGAAACCTTCTGGGCCCACGGTTTCGGTAAAGTGAGCGACCAGTATGGCGTGCCGTGGATGATCAACGTCGTCAAACAACAGCAACCCCCTACAGAGTAATCCAACGGGAGGCCAGCCCTCCCGTACTGTCATCAAACAGCGCTCAACTCTTCATCGTCGAGTAACCATCCCTTAACGAAAACGTCACATTAATCCGCCACGATGGGGCCACTTTTTTAGGGAGGCCGCATCATGCAAACGATTATTCGCGTCGAGAAACTCTCCAAGTCCTTCAATCAACATCAGGCGCTCAATGCGGTTGATCTGAACATCTGTTCCGGTGAGATGGTGGCTCTGCTTGGGCCGTCTGGCTCCGGCAAATCCACCCTTTTACGTCATTTAAGCGGTTTGATCACCGGTGATAAATCCCCCGGTAGCCGTGTCGAGCTGCTGGGCCGCACCGTTCAACATGAAGGCCGCCTGGCGCGCGATATCCGCAAAAGCCGCGCCCACACCGGCTACATCTTCCAGCAGTTCAATCTGGTGAACCGCCTGACAGTGCTGGAGAACGTCCTGATTGGCGCGCTCGGCAGCACGCCGTTCTGGCGTACCTGTTTTAGCTGGTTTAGCCAGGAACAAAAACAGCGTGCATTACAGGCGCTGACCCGCGTGGGCATGGCGCACTTTGCATACCAGCGCGTTTCCACGCTTTCGGGCGGTCAGCAGCAGCGCGTTGCAATCGCCCGCGCGCTGATGCAGCAGGCCAAAGTGATCCTCGCCGATGAGCCGATTGCTTCGCTGGACCCGGAATCCGCACGCATCGTGATGGACACCCTACGCGATATAAACCAGACCGACGGCATCACCGTGGTCGTCACGCTGCATCAGGTGGATTACGCCCTGCGCTACTGCGAACGCATCGTCGCGCTGCGCCAGGGCAACGTCTTCTTTGATGGCAGCAGCCAGCATTTTGATAACGATCGTTTTGACCATCTCTACCGCAGCATGAACCGCATCGAACAGAGCGCGCAGGCTGCCTGACATCCCCACAATGAGGAATGGAAATGAGTTATAGAACAATTGCCGCGCTGGCTTTCACCAGCATGTTTAGTCTCAGCACACTGCTCACCCCGGCCCATGCCGAAGAGCAGGAAAAAGCGCTGAACTTTGGCATTATTTCGACCGAATCACAGCAAAATCTGAAGCCGCAGTGGGAACCGTTCCTGAAGGACATGGAAAAATCACTGGGCGTGAAAGTGAACGCCTTCTTCGCCCCGGACTACGCCGGGATCATCCAGGGAATGCGCTTTAACAAAGTTGATATCGCCTGGTACGGCAACCTCTCGGCAATGGAAGCTGTGGATCGCGCTAACGGGCAAGTGTTTGCCCAGACCGTCGCCGCCGACGGATCCCCAGGTTACTGGAGCGTGTTGATCGTTAACAAAGACAGCCCGATCAATAACCTGAACGATCTGATCGCCAAACGTAAGGATCTGACCTTCGGCAACGGCGATCCCAACTCAACGTCAGGCTTCCTCGTCCCCGGTTACTACGTCTTCGCCAAAAACAACATCTCCGCCAGCGACTTCAAACGCACCGTTAACGCCGGACACGAAACCAACGCGCTGGCCGTCGCCAACAAGCAGGTCGATGTCGCCACCAACAACACCGAAAACCTCGACAAGCTGAAAACTTCCGCGCCGGAAAAACTGAAAGAACTGAAGGTGATCTGGAAGTCGCCGCTGATCCCGGGCGATCCGATCGTCTGGCGTAAAAACCTCTCCGAAACCACCAAGGACAAGGTGTACGACTTCTTTATGAATTACGGCAAAACGCCGGAACAGAAAACCGTACTGGAACGCCTGGGATGGGCACCGTTCCGCGCCTCCAGCGATCTGCAACTGGTGCCGATTCGCCAGCTGGCACTGTTTAAAGAGATGCAGGGTGTGAAGGACAACAAAGGGCTGAACGAGGAAGAGAAAACCAGCAAAACCTCGGCATTGAAAGCGCAGCTCGATGACCTTGACCGTCTGACCGCCGCACTGGGCGCTATGACCAGCGTCACCAAAGCGGTGCAGTAAACCTGGTGACCAAATTGTAGGCCTGATAAGCGCAGCGCCATCAGGCAATGCAAGGGATTCCATGCCGGATGGCGGTGCCAGCACCTTATCCGGCCTACAACAGACCCGAAACATCGACACCCAGGAGCTAAACATGCAAACCATCACCGTCGCCCCGCCCAAACGTAGCTGGTTCTCGCTGCTGAGCTGGGCCATTCTTCTCGCCGTGCTGGTGGTCTCGTGGAAAGGTGCCGAAATGGCCCCGCTCACGCTGATCCAGGATTCCGGCAATATGGCGACCTTCGCCGCCGACTTCTTCCCGCCGGACTTCAGCCAGTGGCAGGACTATCTCGGTGAAATGGCCGTCACCCTGCAAATTGCCGTCTGGGGGACTGCCCTCGCCGTTGTGCTGTCGATTCCCTTCGGCCTGATGTGCGCCGATAACCTCGTGCCGTGGTGGATTTACCAGCCGATGCGTCGCCTGATGGACGCCTGCCGCGCCATCAATGAAATGGTCTTCGCCATGCTGTTCGTGGTCGCCGTCGGGTTAGGCCCATTCGCCGGGGTGATGGCGCTGTTTATCCACACTACCGGGGTGCTCTCCAAGCTGCTTTCCGAAGCGGTAGAAGCTATTGAGCCAGGTCCGGTAGAAGGCATTCGCGCCACCGGTGCCAACAAAATTGAAGAGATTCTGTACGGCGTTCTGCCACAGGTCATGCCGCTGCTTATCTCTTACTCGCTGTATCGCTTTGAATCCAACGTTCGCTCGGCCACGGTGGTCGGAATGGTGGGTGCAGGCGGTATTGGCGTGACCTTATGGGAGGCGATTCGCGGCTTTCAGTTCCAGCAAACCTGCGCCTTGATGGTGTTAATCATCGTCACCGTCAGCCTGTTGGATTTCCTTTCCCAGCGTTTGCGTAAGCACTTTATCTGATTAGCGAGGCATTGATTGCTATGCACTTGTCTACACATCCGACCAGTTATCCAACGCGTTATCAGGAAATTGCCGCGAGACTTGAGCAGGAGCTACGTCAACATTATCGCTGCGGTGACTATCTGCCCGCCGAGCATCAGCTTGCCGCGCGCTACGAGGTAAACCGCCACACCCTGCGCCGCGCCATTGACCAGTTGGTTGAACGCGGTTGGGTTCAGCGTCGTCAGGGCGTCGGCGTGCTGGTGCTGATGCGCCCGTTCGATTACCCGCTTAATGCCCAGGCGCGCTTTAGTCAGAATCTGCTGGACCAGGGCAGCCATCCCACCAGCGAAAAACTGCTGGCGGTGCTGCGTCCGGCCTCCAGCCACATTGCCGATGCGCTCAGCATAAACGAGGGCGATAACGTGATTCACCTGCGCACCCTGCGCCGGGTTAACGGCATCGCACTGTGCCAGATCGACCACTATTTTTCCGACCTCTCGCTGTGGCCGCTGCTGCAAGGCTTCAACAGCGGTTCGCTGCATGACTATCTGCGCGAACAGTCCGGTCTGACGCTGCTACGCACGCAAACGCGCATCAGCGCCCGCCGTGCGCAGGCCAAAGAGAGCAAGGTGCTGGAAATCCCCAATATGGCGCCGCTGCTGTGCGTGCGCACCCTGAACCACCGTGAAGGCGAAGAACTCGCGGCGGAATACTCCGTCAGCCTGACCCGCGCCGACATGATCGAATTCACTATGGAGCACTGAATGCATTTCGATACCGCCACCCGCCAGCGCTGGATGCGCGCGCTGGCTTACAGCAATGCCGATGCCCTGAACGCCCGCATCACCGCGCTCAAACTGACGCCGGACTATGAACTTATCCGCGCCCCGGAAAGCGGACTGATGCAGATCCAGGCCCGTATGGGCGGTACCGGCAACCGCTTCTTTGCCGGTGACACCACGCTAACTCGCGCAGTGGTACGTCTGAAGAGCGGCACGCTGGGTTACAGCTACCTGCTGGGACGCAATAAACAACATGCCGAGCAGTGCGCGGTGATTGACGCACTGCTGCAGGAACAAACGCATTTCCAGAACCTAATGGAAACCTTAATTGCCCCGCTGGAAGCGGAACGCGATGCGCTGATTAACGCACGCCGTGCCGAAGTCAACGCCAGCCGGGTCGACTTCTTCACGCTGGTACGCGGAGATAACGCATGACACGATCTACAGCACTTCTGACCGCTTTTAATTTACCCGTTCAGGATGCTCAGCAGAGCTTTCGTCGCCTGCTGAAAGCCATGAGCGAACCGGGCGTAATCGTCGCCCTGCATCAACTGAAACACGGCTGGCAGCCGCTGGGTCTGGCAACCACCAGCGTGCTGCTGACCCTGGTCGATGGCGACACGCCGGTCTGGCTGGCGCCGTCGATGGATAACGATATTGCCCGCCAGAACCTGCGTTTTCATACCAACGCGCCGCTGGTGGATCAGCCGCAGCTGGCGGCCTTTGCCGTCGCCGACGAGCGCATCAGCAGCGAACAGCTTAACGCCCTCTCCGCCGGTTCAGCCGTCGCGCCAGAGACCAGCGCCACGCTGATTGTGCAGGTCTCTGGCTTAAGCGGCGGACGCATGCTGCGTCTGACCGGCGCGGGCATCGCCGAAGAGCGCATGATCGCGCCACAGCTGCCGGAATGTCTGATTCACGAACTCACCGAACGCCCGCACCCGTTCCCACTGGGGGTCGATTTGATCCTCACCTGCGGCGAACGCCTGCTGGCTATTCCGCGAACCACCCATGTGGAGGTGTGCTGATGTACGTCGCCGTCAAAGGGGGCGAAAAGGCGATAGCCAACGCCCACGCCCTGCAGGAAAACCGACGCCGGGGCGATGAAACCATTGCTGAACTGAGCGTGGCGCAAATCGAACAGCAGATGAACCTGGCCGTTGACCGGGTGATGACCGAAGGCGGTATTGCCGACCGTGAACTGGCGGCACTGGCGCTGAAGCAGGCCAGCGGCGATAACGTCGAAGCCATCTTTTTGCTCCGCGCCTACCGCACTACGCTGGCAAAAGTGGCGGTCAGTGAACCGGTTAACAGCGCAGAAATGCGCCTTGAGCGCCGAATCTCGGCGGTCTACAAAGATATTCCCGGCGGGCAACTGTTGGGTCCAACCTATGACTACACCCATCGCCTGCTGGATTTTACCCTGCTGGCCAATGGCGAAACGCCGCCCCTGCGCAGCGCAGACGCCGTACAGGATGCCTCCCCGCACGTCTTTTCCCTGCTGGCCAACCAGGGACTGGCAAAGCGTGAAGAGGATGATGGCGCGACACCCGACGACATCACCCGCACACCGCCGGTTTATCCCTGTTCACGTGCTTCACGCCTGCAACAGCTGATGCGCGGCGACGAAGGCTATCTGCTGGCGCTGGCCTACTCCACCCAGCGCGGCTACGGGCGCAATCACCCGTTTGCCGCCGAAATCCGCAGCGGCTATGTGGCACTGGAAACGGTGCCGGAAGAGCTGGGATTTGCGGTGAACGTCGGCGAACTGCTGATGACCGAATGCGAAATGGTGAACGGGTTTGTCGCACCAGAAAACGAATCTCCCCATTTTACCCGCGGCTACGGGCTGGTGTTCGGTATGAGCGAACGTAAAGCGATGGCGATGGCGCTGGTGGACCGCGCCCTACAGGCAGCCGAATACGATGAAACGGTCACAGGACCGGCGCAGGACGAAGAGTTCGTGCTGGCGCATGCGGATAACGTCGAGGCGGCGGGTTTTGTTTCGCACCTCAAACTTCCCCATTACGTCGATTTCCAGGCCGAACTGGAACTGCTCAAACGCCTGCAACAGGAGGCCACCCGTGACCACTAACCTCTCCGGCTACAACTTTGCCTATCTTGATGAGCAGACCAAACGCATGATCCGCCGCGCAATTCTGAAAGCGGTGGCAATCCCGGGTTACCAGGTCCCGTTTGGCGGACGTGAAATGCCGATGCCCTACGGCTGGGGAACCGGCGGTATTCAGCTTACCGCCAGCGTGATTGGCGAGCCGGACGTACTGAAGGTGATTGACCAGGGCGCAGACGACACCACTAACGCCGTGTCGATTCGTAATTTCTTCAAGCGTGTGACCGGGGTGAATACCACTGAGCGTACGGAAGATGCAACGCTGATCCAGACCCGCCACCGCATCCCGGAAACGCCGCTGGTGGAAGATCAGATAATCATCTTCCAGGTACCGATCCCTGAGCCGCTGCGCTTTATCGAACCGCGTGAAACGGAAACACGCACCATGCACGCGCTGGAAGAGTACGGCATCATGCAGGTGAAACTGTATGAAGATATCGCCCGCTTCGGCCATATCGCCACCACTTACGCCTATCCGGTGAAGGTCAATGACCGCTACGTCATGGACCCGTCGCCCATCCCGAAATTCGACAATCCAAAGATGGACATGATGCCAGCCCTGCAACTGTTTGGCGCTGGCCGCGAAAAGCGTATCTATGCCGTTCCACCTTACACCCGCGTGGAAAGCCTCGATTTCGACGATCACCCGTTTACCGTGCAGAGCTGGGATGAGCCTTGCGCCATCTGCGGCTCAACCCACAGCTATCTCGATGAAGTGGTGCTCGATGACACCGGCAAACGCATGTTTGTCTGCTCCGACACCGACTACTGCCGCCAACAGAGCGAGGCCCTCAGCAAATGACGCAACCGCTGCTTTCAGTCAACAACCTGACCCATCTCTACGCGCCGGGCAAGGGCTTCAGCGATGTCTCTTTTGACCTGTGGCCAGGCGAAGTGCTGGGCATCGTCGGCGAGTCCGGTTCCGGCAAAACCACGCTGCTGAAATCGATCTCTTCACGGCTGACGCCGCAGAGCGGTGAGATTTTGTATCAGAACCGTTCGCTGTACGGCATGAACGAGGCCGACCGTCGCCGTCTGCTGCGCACCGAATGGGGCGTGGTGCATCAGCATCCGCTGGATGGCCTGCGCCGTCAGGTCTCCGCAGGCGGCAATATCGGCGAACGTCTGATGGCCACCGGCGCGCGTCACTACGGCGACATCCGCGCCACCGCGCAGCGCTGGCTGGAGGAGGTAGAGATCCCTGCCTCGCGTATCGACGATCTGCCCACCACCTTTTCCGGCGGCATGCAGCAGCGCCTGCAGATTGCCCGCAACCTCGTCACCCATCCCAAACTGGTGTTTATGGACGAACCTACCGGCGGGCTGGACGTTTCGGTACAGGCCAAACTGCTGGACCTGCTGCGCGGCCTGGTGGTGGAACTGGATCTGGCGGTAGTGATTGTCACCCACGATTTGGGCGTCGCGCGCCTGCTGGCCGACCGTTTACTGGTGATGAAGCAAGGTCAGGTGGTGGAAAGTGGGTTAACCGACCGCGTGCTCGACGACCCGCATCATCCGTATACCCAGTTGCTGGTGTCGTCGGTGTTGCAGAACTGATTTTTTGTTGTGCCGGATGGCGGCTGCGCCTTATCCGGCCTACGGAGCGGCATTGGTTGTAGGCCTGATAAGCGAAGCGCCATCAGGCAATCGAACGCAAAAATGTCTAAAGAGGCTAAAAATGAACGCGATCCGCGTTGAAAATGTCAGTAAAACCTTTGTCCTGCATCAGCAAAACGGCGTGCGTCTGCCGGTGCTGCAAAACGCCACTCTGGACGTTAAAAGCGGCGAATGCGTGGTGCTGCACGGTCACTCGGGCAGCGGCAAATCCACATTGCTGCGTTCGCTGTACGCCAACTACCTGCCGGATGAAGGACACATCCACATCCGCCACAGCGATGAATGGGTCGATCTGGTGCAGGCCCCGGCGCGCAAAGTACTGGAGGTTCGCCGTTCAACCATCGGCTGGGTGAGCCAGTTCCTGCGCGTGATCCCGAGGATTTCCGCGCTGGACGTGGTGATGCAACCGCTGCTGGATCTGGGGGTCTCCCGTGAGGAGTGTGCAGCCAAAGCAGCTAACCTGCTTACCCGCCTGAACGTGCCGGAGCGGTTGTGGCACCTGGCGCCGTCGACCTTTTCCGGCGGCGAACAGCAGCGCGTCAACATCGCCCGCGGGTTTATCGTCGATTACCCAATTCTGCTGCTCGATGAGCCTACCGCCTCGCTGGACGCCAAAAACAGCGCCGCCGTCGTTGCATTGATTGAAGAAGCGAAAGCCCGCGGCGCAGCAATTGTCGGCATTTTTCACGATCAAACCGTGCGCGACCGCGTAGCGGATCGTCTGCATCTGATGGGAACAACAGCATGATTATCAATAATGTAAAGCTGGTACTGGAAGATGAAGTGGTGCAAGGATCGCTGGAAATCGAGGGCGGGGTCATTCGCACCTTTGCAGAAAGTCCGAGCAGCCTACCTGAGGCGCTGGACGGCGAAGGCGGCTGGCTGTTACCAGGGCTTATCGAGCTCCATACCGATAATCTCGACAAATTTTTCACCCCGCGCCCGAAGGTAGACTGGCCTGCCCACTCGGCGATGAGCAGCCACGACGCGCTAATGGTCGCCAGCGGCATTACCACCGTGCTGGACGCGGTGGCAATTGGCGATGTACGCGACGGCGGCGACCGTCTGGAAAATCTGGAGAAGATGATCAATGCGGTGGAAGAGACGCAAAAACGCGGGGTCAATCGCGCCGAGCATCGCCTGCACCTGCGCTGTGAGCTGCCGCATCACACTACCCTGCCGCTGTTTGAAAAACTGGTCAGCCGCGAGCCGGTAACGCTGGTGTCGCTGATGGATCACTCGCCAGGCCAGCGTCAGTTCGCCAATCGCGAGAAGTACCGCGAGTATTATCAAGGCAAGTATTCGCTCACCGACGAGCAGATGGCCCGCTATGAAGAAGAACAGTTAGCGCTGGCGGCGCGTTGGTCACAGCCCAATCGCACGGCGATTGCCCAGATGTGTCGTGAGCGCCAGATTGCGCTGGCGAGCCATGATGATGCCACCCATGATCATGTGCTGGAATCGCACCAGCTTGGCAGCGTGATCGCCGAATTCCCCACTACCTTCGAAGCGGCTGAAGCCTCGCGCCAGCATGGTATGAACGTGCTGATGGGGGCGCCCAACATCGTGCGCGGAGGTTCTCACTCCGGCAACGTAGCGGCGCATAAGCTGGCTGAGCTGGAGCTTTTGGATATTCTCTCTTCCGACTATTACCCCGCCAGCCTGCTCGATGCGGCGTTTCGCGTAGCGGACGACGACGCCAACCGCTTTACGCTGCCACAGGCCATTCGTCTGGTGACCCACAATCCGGCGCGGGCATTAAATCTCGACGATCGTGGCGTTGTTGCCGAAGGCAAACGCGCGGATCTGGTGCTGGCACACCGCAAAGGCGGCAACATCCATATCGACCACGTCTGGCATCAGGGCAAAAGGGTATTCTGACTATGGGTAAACTGATCTGGCTGATGGGGCCATCCGGCTCCGGTAAGGACAGTCTGCTGGCCGAACTCCGCCAGCAGGAACCGGCGCAACTGCTGGTGGCGCACCGTTACATCACCCGCGCCGCCAACGTCGGGAATGAAAATCATATTGCGCTGAGCGAACAAGAGTTTTTTACCCGCGCCGGGCAGAACCTACTGGCGCTGAGCTGGCACGCCAATGGCTTTTACTACGGCGTTGGCGTGGAGATTGACCTCTGGCTACACGCCGGTTTTGATGTGGTGGTCAACGGCTCGCGTGCGCATCTGCCCCAGGCGCAGGCCCGTTACGGCACATCTTTACTCCCCATTTGCTTACAGGTTTCTCCGGCAATTTTACGCCAGCGCTTGCAGGCTCGTGGACGGGAGAGCGAAACGGAAATCGCCGCCCGTCTTGAGCGCGCAGCCCGCTACGCCCCGTATGACTGCCACGTCCTGAACAACGATGGAAGTTTGCTACAGTCTGTCGATACACTACTCACACTGATGGGACGCAAGGAGAAGAAACATGTCTGTCTGTGAATTACGCCGCGCTACGCTATACGATACCGATGCGGTTTATGCGCTCATCTGTGAGTTGAAACAGGGTCAATTCGACCTGCAGGCCTTTAGTGCCGGATACGCCGCAAATCTGCAAGATCCCAATATGCACTACCAACTGGCGCTGCTCGACGGACAGGTCGTCGGCTTGATCGGTCTGCACCTTCAGTTTCATCTGCACCACGCTAACTGGATTGGCGAAATACAGGAACTGGTGGTGATGCCGCAGGCGCGAGGATTAACGGTAGGCAGTCAGTTACTGGCCTGGGCCGAAGCCACCGCGCGCGAAGCGGGTGCAGAGATGACCGAGCTTTCCACCAGCACTCAACGCCTTAACGCTCACCGTTTTTATCAGCGCGAAGGCTATACCCAGAGCCATTTTCGCTTCACTAAACCGTTGTAGGGGGAGCCATGAGTCTGACCATTACGCTGACGGGAACGGGCGGCGCGCAGCTGGTGCCGACATTTGGCTGCGACTGTGCGGCCTGCCAACGAGCACACTTACAGGCGCAATACCGTCGACGCCCTTGTAGCGGGGTGGTTAAGTTCAATAATGCGGTGACGCTGCTGGACGCGGGGATCCCGCATCTGATGGACGACTGGCCGGCGGGCAGCTTCCAGCAGTTTCTGCTGACTCACTATCATATGGATCATGTGCAAGGGCTGTTTCCGTTGCGCTGGGGTGTGGGGGCGACCATCCCGGTGTACGGTCCGCCGGATGAACAGGGTTGCGACGATCTGTTTAAGCATCCCGGCATCCTCGATTTTAGCCATACCGTGGCACCGTTCGTGGTGTTCGACCTGCAAGGATTGCAGGTAACGCCGCTACCGCTCAACCATTCAAAGCTGACGTTTGGTTATCTGCTGGAGACCGCACATAGCCGCGTGGCGTGGCTCTCCGATACCGCCGGACTTCCCGACAAGACGTTGAAGTTTCTCCACAATAACCAGCCTCAGGTGATTATCATTGACTGCAGCCATGCCCCGCGCGCCGAGCCACCGCGCAATCATTGTGATTTAAACACCGTTATCGCATTGAACGACGTCATCCGCTGCCCACGGGTGATCCTGACGCATATCAGCCATCAGTTTGATCTGTGGATGATGGAACATCCGCTACCAGTAGGGTTTGAGGCAGGATATGACGGAATGGAGATTGTGCTGGAGTAAGGAAATTTGCCGGATGCGATGAAAACATCTTATCCGGCCTACAAACAGATGATTAAGCGACTTTTTTTGCGCCGACATCTCGCTGCGCAATAAAATCTTTAACTGAAACAATCCGGTTCAGTTCTTCTTGCGCCCGCATGTCATTTTCAACTTCCCACAGGTCAACCGCCGCCTGTAGGTTACGCCAGAAATCAACGGAGGTATCGAACGCTTTTGCCAAACGAAACGCCATATCCGTTGTTAATTTGCGATTATTGTTGACCAGTGCGCTCACTGTATTGCGGTGAACATGCAGAATTTCAGCCAGATCGTTGATTTTCAGATCAAGCGGTTCCAGGTATTCATATTGCAGGATATCACCCACAGTCGTTGGTTTTCTGGATGCCTGTTTCATATCGTTACCTTACGTTTTCTCTAATAGATGTGTGGATCTAAGTACACATCTTCGGCCTTACCATTAATCCATTTAAATATTAATCGGTACTGCTTGTTTACTCTGATTGAAGAATATTCCTGTAATTTTCCGGTTAACTCTTCATATCTGTTACCGGGTGGCGAGCGCAAATCCCGATGCGAAACAGCCGCATTAATGATATCCAGCTTTCTGGCTAATGCAGTGTGAATATCCGCAGGTATTTTTCTGTGCGATGTCGCCCGTTCAAAAAAATCTTCAAGCCATGTATCCCGAAAATTTCTGATATTTAATGATTTAGACATTCCATTGCCAGCACCACTTCCATAAGCATAGAGAGATTGTAGTGCACACATGCACTGTGCTCAAGTGCATTCATTAACATAAAATGGTGAGCTGTTGGGCGAGCAGGTAAATCCCTGCCAGAAAGATAAAATACCCATAAATTTAAATCGTTACCGCTAACGATCGTAATCTTCTTCCATTCTGCGCTCTTCGTCTTCTAACTGACGCCGTTCTTGATCGAGCTGGCGCTGACGGTCATCCAGTTGGCGACGCCGATCTTCAAACTGGCGGCGGCGATTGTCATATTGCCTGCGCCGGTCGTCACTCATCTGGCGCTGCCAGCTTTCGTCACGGGAGTCATCATAATCCCGCCCGTTGTTCGGTTTGTATGCGTCGTTAATCGCCTGCTGAATATTACCAATGGCGTCATCGATAATATCCGCCTGTGCCGATACGGTGGTCAGCATTAGCAAACTAAAAAGAAGGAATGTCGCGGAGCGTTGCATAAAACCAGCCTCATCAAGAAACTCGCCCCACGGTAATCAAAGCGTATTTGCGCGGGTAGCGGAGGAATCTCAATTACGCGAATGCCGCAGCGCCTGCGCCAGCTCTCCCCGAGTAAAAGGCTTACGCAATAGCGCCACATCCGGCAACGCCGGGTTATGCGCCGGACGTAAATCCTGACCGCTTATCAGCAGGATGGACAACTGCGGATAATGTGCCTGAGCATGGTTAACCACATCCACGCCGCTTAAACCACCTGGCAGCATTAAGTCGCTGATAAAAATATCAATCTCGGATGAAGCCGCCAGCATATGCATCGCCTGTTCCCCGTTTGCGGCCTCTAACGTCAGGTAGCCCAGCAGGTGTAATTGCTCGCACAACGTCTGGCGTACATCGTCTTCATCCTCAAGCACCAACACCAGTTTTTCACCGCTGTTCGCCGCATGTACCGCCACCGGTTCTGCCTGAGCCTGCACCGGCACAACGGCACGAGGCAGTTGTAGCCTGACCGTCGTTCCCTGCCCGGGAGCGCTTTCAATCTCCACCCGACCTCCGGACTGGCGCACAAAACCGTAAACCATCGACAGCCCCAGTCCGCTGCCGCTACCGGTCTGTTTGGTGGTGAAAAACGGCTCGAAGACCTGGGCTTTCACCTCCTGTGACATCCCGCTCCCCTGGTCGGCAACCTCCAGCATCACCATATCCTGCTTGCGCCCATCGCTGCGCGTGACCCGCTGATTCCAGGTACGGATTTTAATCGTGCCCGCCTGCCCGTCCATGGCATCACGGGCGTTCATCACCAGATTGATAATGGCGTTTTCCAGTTGGCTGACGTCAATCCACGCGGGCCAGGCGGGAGACTGGGCTTCAATCTCCAGCGTCAACGTGGCCGGAAGAGAGTGGCGCATCAGTTCGCCCAGATTTTCCAGCAGCGTTTTCAGCTCCACCGCATGAGGGTGCAGCGACTGTTTGCGCGAAAAGGCCAGCAGTCGCTGGGTAAGCAGCGCCCCACGCTCGGCGGCTTTTAGCGCCCGATTGACCCGCGGCGCGTCGGGAGAATCCTGATCCACCAAATCCAGGCTGCCAATAATAACCGCCAGCAGGTTATTGAAATCATGTGCTAATCCACCCGTCAGTTGCCCCACCGCCTTCAGCTTTTGGCTGTGCAACAGCGCCTCTTCCAGCCCCTGACGCTCGGTGCGATCGATTTCCATCTGGCTGGTTTTTTCTTTTAGCAGTCGGGTGGTGTGCTCCAGCGACGCCGTATTCCGGGCAAAGACGCTAAAGGCGCGGGCCAGCTCGCCTAACTCATCGCGACGCTGCAGGGCCGGGACGCTGACGTCTGATTCACCGTGCGCCAGCCGGGTCATCGCCCGTGAAATGGCCGTCAGGTTGGAACCGAGATTACGGTAGATATACCACCCGGCAAAACCGGTGATCACCACCGCCAGCAACGCAAACACTAAAATAAACAACGCGCCGGATTGCAGTTCCTGATGGCTTTGCGCCACCCGTTGCTCTGAGATCAGCGCCACCTGCGAGGCATACTGATTGATATCGCTGTTGAGGATCGCCACCAGCGCTTTGATATGAAACATATACCAGTTGATGGCCAAATCGCTCTGCTCCAGCGCGGAAGAGAGCGGCTCCAGCTTATGCAGCTCCTGGTTGAAGTCGTTGAGGATACCGCTAATCAGCGGACTAGCATGGCGCAAGGGAAGCGCAGGCATCACCGCATCCAGTTGTTTCACCACCGAACGCGGCGTGGGCGTGTCGATGGCGGCAACAATTAAGCGGTCCATCTGCCCCAGCAGCGCATCATCCTGCGCGCCGGTCAACTTTTGCAGATGACGTAAATAGCTTTGATTTTGATACAGCGAACTGAGCAACGCGTTACGCTCCAGGTGTCGCCGCTGCCCGCGCTGCAACATCCCTTCTACGCTGCTTTGTAGTTCATTACTGCGCTGGATAATACGCTCGACCAGCACCGGCTCTTGCTGTGCCAGCGGCGCGGTAGCCAGTTGTTCCAGCGACTGCTTCAGCGCCCTTTGCGTCTCCTGCAGCCGCTCCGCTTCCCCTTTGTATTCCAGCGCCCCGACCACCTGCGACAGCCGCACCGCCGCCGTCGCCACGTTCGCCGTATCCCGCGCCAGGTTCATGCTGCCGGTCATGTCGTCAACGGTTTGCTGCTGCACCTGCTCCTGAATCTGACTGGCATGCTGAAAACCCAGCACCGCCACGCCGCTCACCATCAGCGTGACAGCCACCACCAGCAGATTGAAGAACAGCAATCGTCCGCGAGCACTGGCGAGAAAGTGACGTCCCGGTTGCGGCATATCACGCTCCGTGAAGAAAAATCGCAATATGACAAATATGAACGGCTTCTGACATTTTGCATTTACATTCCTGTGATGGACTGCTGATATCGGCCACCCCACAGGAGATCCGCCATGAGCAGGACACCGGTTCTGGAGATGCGCAACATTGCTAAAGCGTTTGGCAAATTTTACGCGCTGAAAGGGGTCGATTTAACGGTCTGGCCGGGCGAGATTCATGCCCTGATGGGCGAGAATGGCGCGGGGAAGAGCACCCTGATGAAGATCCTCGCAGGCGCCTATACCGCCACCAGCGGTGAGATCCTGATTGACGGTCAGCCGTTCCATATTCGCGGTCCTAAAGATGCGCTTAGCGCAGGCATCACGCTGATTTATCAGGAGATGCAGCTCGCGCCGAACCTGACGGTAGCGGAAAATATCTTTCTTGGCAGCGAGCTGTCGCGCGGCGGGCTGGTCCAGCGTAAAGAGATGGTCATGCAGTCGCAGAAAGTCATCGACCGACTCGGTGCCCAGTTTAAGGCCAGCGACCGTGTGATGACGTTGACCATCGCCGAACAGCAGCAGGTGGAAATTGCCCGCGCCCTGCACCGTAACAGCCGCATTCTGGTAATGGATGAACCCACCGCCGCCCTCTCCTCACGTGAAACTCACCGCCTGTTTGAACTGATCATGCGCCTGCGCGATGAGGGGATGGCGATTATCTACATCAGCCACCGCATGGCGGAAGTGTACGAACTCTCGGACCGCGTCAGCGTCCTGCGCGATGGGCAATATGTTGGCAGCCTGACCCGCGACAAGCTCAACGCCTCGGAGCTGGTACGCATGATGGTGGGCCGTCCGTTGAGCGATCTGTTCAACAAAGAGCGCGATATTCCCTTAGGTAAAGCACGCCTCAATGTTCATCACCTGACCGACGGCCATAAAGTCCAGCCGTGCAGCTTGCTGGTGCGCTCCGGGGAGATCGTCGGCCTGGCCGGGCTAGTCGGTGCCGGGCGTTCTGAACTGGCTCAGCTGATTTTTGGCGTGCGTAAAGCCATCGGCGGCATGATTGAAGTAGACGGTGAACCGGTGGTGATCCACTCCCCGCGCGAGGCGATTGACCACGGCATTGGCTTTCTGACGGAAAACCGCAAAGAGCAGGGATTATTTTTAGAGCTGGCAGCGGCAGAAAACATCACCATGGCAACGCTGGAGCGTGACGCCAACTGGGGCATGCTCGATCGCAAAAAGGCGCAGGCTATTTCCGATGACGCCATCAAGCTGCTCAACATCCGCGTGCCGCACGCACAGGTACGCGCGGGCGGGCTGTCCGGCGGAAATCAGCAAAAACTGCTGATTTCACGCTGGGTCGCGATCGGCCCACGTATTTTGATCCTCGATGAACCCACGCGCGGCGTGGACGTCGGTGCCAAAAGCGAGATCTACCGGATCATGAACGATATGGCGCGCAAAGGCGTAGCGATCCTGATGATCTCCAGCGAGCTGCCGGAAGTCGTCGGTATGAGCGATCGCGTTTATGTCATGCGGGAAGGCAGTATTGCCGGCGAGCTGAACGGACAAAGCATTACCCAGGAAAATATTATGACGCTGGCAACCGGCGTGAACGACTCCCACCATCAGGCGGTGCCCCATGAATAATCCAACCACTCCCCAGCAGGTGGCGAAATCCGCCTCCGCAAAAAAAATGCTGATGAGCGATCTGATGCAAACGGTCGGCATCTTACCGATTCTCATCCTGATTGTGGCGGTATTTGGCTTTATCGCGCCTAACTTTTTTACCGAAAGTAACCTGCTGAATATTACCCGTCAGGCCTCGATCAACATCGTGCTGGCGGCTGGCATGACCTTCATTATTTTGACCGGCGGGATCGACCTCTCGGTTGGCTCGATTCTCGGTACCACCGCTGTCGCAGCCATGGTCGTTTCTCTTATTCCTGAGCTTGCCATGCTATCGATTCCGGCGGCGCTGATGCTCGGTCTGGTGCTGGGATTGTTTAACGGCGCGCTGGTCGCTTTTGCCGGACTACCGCCGTTTATCGTCACGCTTGGAACCTATACGGCGCTGCGCGGTGCGGCCTATCTGCTGGCCGACGGTACAACGGTGATTAACTCCAATATCAGCTTTGAGTGGATCGGTAACAACTATCTCGGCCCGGTTCCGTGGCTGGTGGTCATTGCGCTGGCGGTGGTGGTGGTGTGCTGGTTCATTCTGCGCCGCACCACGCTCGGCGTTCATATCTACGCGGTCGGCGGCAATATGCAGGCCGCACGTTTAACCGGGATCAAAGTGTGGCTGGTGCTGCTGTTCGTCTACGGCATGAGCGGTTTGCTCTCAGGTCTTGGCGGGGTGATGAGCGCCTCGCGGCTGTATAGCGCCAACGGCAACTTAGGCATGGGTTACGAGCTGGACGCCATCGCGGCGGTGATCCTCGGCGGCACCAGCTTTGTTGGCGGGATCGGCACCATCACCGGCACGCTGGTGGGGGCGTTGATAATCGCCACGCTCAATAACGGCATGACGCTGATGGGCGTCTCCTATTTCTGGCAACTGGTGATCAAAGGGGCGGTGATCATCATAGCGGTGCTGATCGACAAATACCGTACCCGACACCATCAAAGTGCATAGACAAGCTTACTGGCCTGCTCATTCGTAGGCCTGATAAGCGCAGCGCCATCAGGCGTATAACAACAATACCCTACGTGAGGAAACGAGTATGCGTTTGAAGCCATTAGTAACCGCGCTCTGTGCTGGCGCCCTGCTTGCTGCAGCTCCGTTTGTGCAGGCAAAAGAACTGAAATCGATCGGCGTTACGGTGGGCGATCTGGCCAACCCGTTCTTCGTGCAGATCACCAAAGGCGCGGAGCTGGAAGCACGCAAGCTGGCAGGTGATAGCGTTAAAGTAACGCTGGTTTCCAGCGGCTACGATCTGGGTCAACAGGTGTCGCAGATCGACAACTTTATTGCCGCCAAAGTCGACATGATTATCCTTAACGCCGCCGACTCCAAAGGCATCGGCCCGGCGGTAAAACGCGCGAAAGACGCCGGGATCGTGGTGGTTGCCGTTGACGTGGCAGCGGAAGGCGCAGACGCGACCATTACCTCCGATAACACCCAGGCAGGTGAAATGGCCTGTAAATACATTACCGACCGCCTGAAAGGCAAAGGCAACGTCGTCATCATCAACGGGCCGCCGGTTTCCGCCGTCCAGAACCGCGTGGAAGGCTGCCAGACTGAGTTTAAACGCCACCCTGACATCAAGGTGCTGTCGCATAACCAAAACGCCAAAGGCAGTCGTGAAGGCGGGCTAGAGATCATGACCGCGCTGCTGGCGGCGAATCCGAAGATCGACGGCGTATTCGCCATTAACGATCCGACGGCGATCGGTGCCGATCTGGCGGCAAAACAGGCGCAGCGTAGTGAATTCTTTATTGTCGGCGTAGATGGATCCCCGGACGGTGAAGAAGCGCTGAAGCGCGAAAACTCACTATTTGTGGCGACTCCGGCACAAGATCCGCGGGTGATGGCTGCCAAAGCGGTCGAAATCGGCTATGACATATTGCAGGGGAAACCCGCCCCGAAAGAACCCGTGCTGATCCCGGTGACGATGATCGATAAAAACAACGTCGGCAGTTATAAGGGTTGGACGGTTAAATAGCCCGCCACAACAACGCCGGATGGCGGCAAAAATGCCCTATCCGGCCTACAAGATCGCTATGAATTTGTAGGCCGGATAAGCGCGGTGCCATCCGGCATTATATTAAGGAGGATTCAGCCGATGAAACGCTCCGCAATAAACGAGATCCTTGGCCACACGCGCCAGTTTTTCTCTCAGCACGACGTGCATCTCCCCCCTTTTGCCAGCTTCCCCCCGACCCAATGGCGCAAGCTTGATGCTGCAGCCTGGAGCGAAGTGTTCGACCTTAAGCTCGGTTGGGATGTCACCGCATTTGGCGGCAACAATTTCGCCGCGCAAGGGTTAACGCTGTTCACTCTGCGTAATGGCTCGCCGAAAGGCATGCCTTACGAGAAATGCTACGCCGAGAAAATCATGCATGTTCGCGATGCGCAGGTCACGCCGATGCATTTTCACTGGCGCAAACGCGAAGACATTATCAATCGCGGCGGCGGCAATTTAATTGTGGAACTGTGGAATGCGGGGATCCGGGAACAAACGGAGGAGACCGACGTCAGCGTGGTAATTGACGGCTGTCGGCAAACCCATGCAGCGGGCAGTCAGTTACGCCTGACGCCGGGTGAAAGCATCTGCCTGCCGCCGGGCCTGTATCACAGCTTCTGGGCGGAAGAAGGTTTTGGCGACGTGCTGGTCGGCGAGGTTTCTTCTGTTAATGACGACGACCACGATAATCACTTTTTGCAACCGATCGCCCGCTATAACGACATTGAAGAAGACGAGCCGGCGCAGCTGGTGCTGTGTAACGAATATCGCCTGTTCCGCTAACCAAGGAGCGCATTATGCCGTTGATATCTCTCGCTGATGGCCTTGCCCATGCCCGTGAGCATCACTATGCCTTAGGGGCATTTAATGTTCTGGATTCACACTTCCTGCGCGCGCTGTTTGCCGCGGCAAAGCAGGAACGTTCGCCGTTTATCATCAATATCGCCGAAGTACATTTTAAATATATCTCGCTGGATTCTCTGGTCGAAGCGGTCAAGTTCGAAGCCGCGCGGCATGACATTCCGGTGGTGCTAAACCTTGACCACGGCCTGCACTTTGAGTCGGTAGTTCGGGCACTACGCTTAGGGTTCAGTTCAGTGATGTTCGATGGCTCCACGCTGGAGTATGAAGAAAATATCCGCCAGACCCGCGAAGTGGTGAAGATGTGCCACGCCGTCGGCGTGTCGGTGGAAGCCGAACTGGGTGCAGTCGGCGGCGATGAGGGCGGCGCGCTGTACGGCCATGCCGACGAGTCGCTGTTTACCGACCCGATGATGGCGCGTGATTTCGTCGACAGAACCGGGATTGACGCGCTGGCGGTCGCCATTGGCAATGCCCACGGCAAATACAAAGGCGAACCGCTGCTCGACTTCCCGCGTCTGGACGCCATTCGCCAGCAGGCGGCAATCCCGCTGGTACTGCACGGCGGCTCCGGCATCAGCGAGGACGATTTCAAGCGCGCGATTGAACTCGGCATTCACAAAATCAACTTCTATACCGGCATGTCGCAGGCGGCGCTGTCGGCGGTAGAAACACGGATGGCGAATCGCCAGCCGCTGTACGACGAATTCGCCGAACTGCTGCTCGGCATTGAAGAGGCCATTACCGATACCGTTTCGGAACAGATGCGCATTTTTGGCAGCGCGGGACGGGTCTGATGGAACGCAAAGGCGTTATCGCCGCAGGCAACATGCTGGTCGATCACGTGCATCAAATTGTGCAGTGGCCGGAACGTGGCTGGCTGGCGGAAATCACCCGTAGCGTACGCGCCACGGGCGGTGCGCCGCTTAATGTGCTGCTGACGCTGGCAAAAATGCACACTGGGCTGCCGTTGCAGGCGGTGGGGTTAATCGGTCAGGACAGCGACGGCGACTACATTATGGCGATGCTGGAGCAGTATCACGTTAATCGCCAACACGTGCAGCGCACCACATTCGCCCCCACGTCGATGTCGCAGGTGATGACCGATCCCAGCGGTCAGCGCACCTTTTTCCACTCGCCCGGTGCCAATCGGCTACTCGATCTGCCTGCGTTTGAGCAACTGGATACCTCGATGAAAATCTTCCATCTGGGATATCTGCTGCTGCTCGACAGTCTGGACATGCCGGATGAGGAGTACGGGACGCGTAGCGCACGGCTGCTGGCGCAAATGCGCGACAACGGCTTTGAAACGTCGCTGGATCTGGTCTCACGCAAGGGCGACCCGCGCTATCAACCGCTGGTGATGCCAGCCCTGCGCCATCTCGACTATCTGGTGATTAACGAGCTGGAAGCCGGGGAGTTCAGCGGGCTGGAGATCCGCCAGCCCAACGGCGAACTGCATATTGCGCACATCGCCACCGCCGCACGCGAATTATTGAATGCAGGTGTACGCCAGCGGGTGGTGATCCACTGTCCGGAAGGTGCCTGGGGTGAAGCGCCGGATCTACCGGGCGTCTGGATCCCGTCGCAGTACCTGGCGCAGGAGGAGATCGTTGGCAGCGTCGGAGCGGGAGATGCGTTTTGCGCTGGATTTTTGTATGGCTGTCATGAGCGCTGGTCGCTGACGGACAGCGTCAGGTTGGCACACGCCTGTGCGCGGGCAAGCTTGCTGTGCGCGAATGCGATAGATGGCGCGAAGACGCTGGCAGAGTTGAAAGCAGAAATGGCTGACGCCTGATGCGCTACGCTTATCAGGCCTACGGGGTCGTTATCGTTTTTGTAGGCCGGATAAGGCGTTTACGCCGCATCCGGCAACTGCACACGATCACGCCGCCTTATCGTGATGTTGCACGTCGGCGGCAAACACATAACCCAGCCCGCGCAGGGTTTTGATCAACATTGGCTGGTGCGGATTGTTCTCTATTTTTCGCCGCAGCCGCATGATTAACACGTCAATAGTGCGGTCAAACACCTCAACGCTGTCGCTGCGCGTCAGCTCCAGCAGCTGTTCCCGGCTCAGCACCCGGCGGGCATTTTGGGCCAGCGCCAACAGCAGGCTGTATTCCCCTTGCGTCAACTCCACCTTCAACTGCTGGGGATTATGTAACTGGCAACCGGCGGTATCCAGATGCCAGCCATTGAAAGAAAGCCCCGTGGTCTGTGGGCTGCCGCTTTCTGCCGTTAACACGCCAACGCGTCTGAGCACCGCCTTTACCCGCGCCACCAGCACCCGCGCATTGAACGGCTTACCGATATAGTCGTCAGCCCCCATTTCCAACCCAACAACTACATCCGACTCGCTGCCAAGCCCGGTCAGCATCACCACCGGTAATCCGGGCCTCAACTTCTGCACCTGTTGTAGCACCATCAGGCCGTTAGTATCGGGCAACATCATATCCAGTAATACCAGAGCGATATACGGCTGAGTCTCAATGCAGCGCAGCGCCTCCTGCCCGGTGTGACAGGCGGTCACCGTAAAGACGTGTTCGCTCAGCACATCCTGTAAAAGCGTGCAGACAGCGATGTCATCATCCACAACCAGTATGGCTGGCTTCATTGTTTTTCCCCATTTCTGGCCAACTTAAATGAGTGTGATTGATTCTGCACAGAGTGACAGCGATAAGGCACAAGGATGTGCGGGAAACATAACCTCGGTCACACTGCCGGGGCGTCACGTATTGGAGATTCGTCACGTCAAATATGACGACAGCCTGTTTTTCGTCAGGGTTTTGCGCAAAATTCGCCCGTAATATCGACTAATGCCCCTGATAAAAACATGGCATAAAAGATGCATAACAAAAACGACAAGCGCGTATGCGCGATTTGATTAACTGGAGCGAGACCGATGAAAAAAGTCGTCACGGTTTGCCCATATTGCGCATCAGGTTGCAAAATCAACCTGGTGGTCGATAACGGCAAAATCGTCCGGGCTGAAGCGGCGCAGGGGAAAACCAACCAGGGTACCCTGTGTCTGAAGGGCTACTATGGCTGGGATTTTATCAATGATACCCAGATCCTGACCCCTCGTCTGAAAACCCCTATGATCCGTCGCCAGCGTGGCGGCAAACTGGAATCCGTTTCCTGGGATGAAGCGCTTGATTACGTCGCCAGTCGTCTGAGCGCCATCAAAGCGAAGTATGGCCCGGACGCTATTCAGACGACCGGTTCATCTCGCGGTACGGGTAACGAAACCAACTATGTAATGCAAAAATTCGCGCGCGCCGTTATTGGTACCAATAACGTTGACTGCTGCGCTCGCGTCTGACACGGCCCATCGGTTGCAGGTCTGCACCAATCGGTCGGTAACGGCGCAATGAGTAATGCTATCAATGAAATTGATAACACAGATTTAGTATTCATCTTCGGGTACAACCCGGCGGATTCCCACCCGATCGTGGCGAATCACGTGATTAATGCTAAACGTAACGGGGCGAAAATCATCGTCTGCGATCCGCGCAAAATTGAAACCGCGCGTATTGCCGACATGCACATCGCGTTGAAAAACGGCTCGAACATCGCGCTGCTCAACGCTATGGGTCATGTCATCATCGAAGAAAAACTGTATGACCAGGCGTTCGTCGCCTCCCGTACGGAAGGATTCGAAGAGTACAGCAAGATCGTCGAAGGCTACACGCCGGAGTCCGTCGAAGATATCACTGGCGTTAGCGCGCAGGATATTCGTCAGGCTGCACGTATGTATGCCACGGCGAAAAGCGCGGCCATCCTGTGGGGCATGGGTGTTACCCAGTTCTATCAGGGCGTGGAAACCGTGCGTTCACTGACCAGCCTCGCAATGCTGACCGGCAACCTCGGTAAGCCGAGCGTGGGCGTTAACCCGGTTCGTGGGCAGAACAACGTTCAGGGCGCATGTGACATGGGCGCGCTGCCGGATACTTATCCGGGCTATCAGTATGTGAAAGATCCGGCTAACCGCGAGAAGTTCGCTAAAGCCTGGGGCGTGGAAAGTCTGCCTGCTCATACCGGTTATCGCATCAGCGAACTGCCGCACCGTGCAGCGCATGGCGAAGTACGCGCGGCGTACATCATGGGTGAAGATCCATTACAAACCGATGCTGAACTCTCCGCAGTGCGCAAAGGCTTTGAGGATCTGGAACTGGTCATCGTGCAGGATATCTTCATGACCAAAACTGCCGCTGCCGCAGACGTTATTTTACCGTCTACGTCATGGGGTGAGCATGAAGGCGTATTCTCCGCAGCTGACCGTGGCTTCCAGCGCTTCTTTAAAGCCGTTGAGCCGAAGTGGGATCTGAAAACGGACTGGCAGATTATCAGTGAAATCGCCACCCGTATGGGCTACCCGATGCACTACAACAACACCCAGGAAATCTGGGACGAGTTGCGTCATCTGTGCCCGGATTTCTACGGTGCCACTTACGAGAAAATGGGCGAACTGGGTTATATCCAGTGGCCTTGCCGCGACACCTCAGAAGCCGACCAGGGTACGTCTTATCTCTTCAAAGAGAAGTTCGACACCCCGAACGGCCTGGCGCAGTTCTTCACCTGCGACTGGGTAGCGCCAATCGACAAACTCACTGAGGAGTACCCGATGGTACTGTCTACAGTGCGTGAAGTCGGCCACTACTCTTGCCGTTCGATGACCGGTAACTGTGCGGCGTTGGCCGCGCTGGCGGATGAACCGGGCTATGCCCAGATCAACACCGCCGACGCAGAACGCCTGGGCATCCAGGATGAAGAGCTGGTGTGGGTGAACTCG
This sequence comes from Citrobacter sp. Cpo069, assembly GCF_030332785.1. Taxonomy (NCBI): domain Bacteria; kingdom Pseudomonadati; phylum Pseudomonadota; class Gammaproteobacteria; order Enterobacterales; family Enterobacteriaceae; genus Citrobacter; species Citrobacter sp. Cpo069. Next base: position 1,007 of record NZ_JAOWHD010000043.1, on the reverse strand, counting down.
CGTAAAGGCCGGGTCATTACCCGTGCGGCAGTCAGCGATCGTCCAAACAAAGGCGCGATTTACATGACCTACCAGTGGTGGATTGGCGCATGTAATGAACTGGTAACCGAGAACTTAAGTCCAATTACCAAAACGCCGGAGTACAAGTACTGTGCTGTAAACGTTGAACGCATTGCCGATCAGCGCGCTGCCGAGCAGTATGTCATTGATGAGTACACCAAGCTGAAAGCCAGCCTGCGCGAAAGCGCGATGGGTTAAGCTTCCCCTGACGGCCTCCATTCGGAGGCCGTTTTTTTGTGCACAGAAAACCCCCAGCTAGGCTGGGGGTTCCGGAAAGCTTTCAGCTTTGGGCCAGTTATTAAAACCCCTTTTGATTTGTTAAAACACCTTGCGGTCTGGCAACTGCAAGGGTTAAACAAGAAATCAAAAGGGGGTCCCAATGGGGGACGAAAAGAGCTTAGCGCACACCCGATGGAACTGTAAATATCACATAGTTTTTGCGCCCAAATACCGAAGACAAGCATTCTACGGGGAGAAACGTAGGGCGATAGGCAGCATCTTAAGAAAGCTGTGTGAGTGGAAAAACGTGCGGATCCTGGAAGCGGAATGCTGTGCAGATCATATCCATATGCTTGTGGAAATCCCGCCCAAAATGAGCGTATCCGGTTTTATGGGTTATCTGAAAGGTAAAAGCAGTCTGATGTTGTATGAGCAGTTTGGTGATATGAAGTTTAAATACAGGAACAGGGAGTTCTGGTGTCGTGGGTATTACGTAGATACGGTGGGTAAGAACACAGCAAGGATACAGGAATACATAAAGCACCAGCTTGCAGAGGATAAAATGGGCGAGCAGTTATCGATCCCTTATCCGGGTAGCCCGTTTACGGGCCGTAAGTAACGAAGTCTGATGCAAATGTCAGATCGTATGCGCCTGTTAGGGCGCGGCTGGTAACAGAGCCTTATAGGCGCATCAGAAAAACCTCCGGCTATGCCGGAGGATATTTATT